>JAPSJS010000076.1 GCA_031178065.1 Altererythrobacter sp. | reverse complement strand
CGCAACTCCGCCACGGGCGACAATTTCGGCGAGCAGGATCTGTGGGCCGGCCGGGTCGACCTGCAGTGGCAGCCGGCGGACAGCTTCAGCGCGCTCTACAGTTACGACATTTCCAACAGCAAGGGCACGCCGAGCCAGCTTGCCCTGCTGGCGGTGACGGGAGCGGGGTCGGCTGCGTTCCTCAACCCTCTGCTGGCGCCCTACGTCGTGGACGGGCGGACCCGCACGACCGGTTCCAACAGTGCGCTGCAGAGCGACTTCGAGACCACCGGCCACGCGCTCACGCTCCAGTGGGAGCCGGGTCTGGGCGATCTCACGCTGAAGTCCATCACCGCGCGGCGGACGGCGAAGACCCGCTCCATGAGCGACTTCGACGGTACGCCGATCGACCTGATGCGCTTCACGCTCAACAACGATTACGAGCAGTTCACGCAGGAAGTGCAGGCACTCGGCACCCTCGGCGACTTCAAGTACACGCTCGGGTTTTTCTACCTCGACGACAACTACGACGTGTTCAATCCGCGCTGGAACTTCCAGTTCGGCCGTGACGAGGTGTTCGACGTTTCGCAGCGGGGCGGCGAAAGCAAGTCCTACGCGGGCTACGGTCAGCTTGCCTGGACGCCCTCGGCGCTCGACGGGCGGCTGACGGTGTCGGCCGGCGCGCGCTACAGCCACGAGGAGAAGTCGGCTTACGAACTGCTGCTGGCGAACACGGCCTACGCGACCGATCCGGCGAGCCCTAGTTCCGGCGTGTTCGTGCGCGACGAAAACGGCAATCCGGTCACCCGCAGCGGCCAGCCTGCGGCAGGCGCACGGCCGGGGGCCGGCGGTATCGGCTACACCGACCTTATTCCTCTGACCAACAGCGGGACGTGGAAGAAGTTCACGCCTGAATTCAACATCCTGTACAAGATACAGCCGAGCTTCTCGGTCTATGCGCGCTATGCCAGCGGCTTCAAGAGCGGCGGCATCAACGATACCGCGGCGACCAATGCGGCGTTCCTGACGCCGTATGATCCGGAGAACCTGACCTCGTACGAAGCCGGTCTCAAGTACGCCGGATGGAACGGGCGCGTGCAGCTGAATGCGGCGGTCTATCACTCGATCTACAAGGACTTCCAGGCCGGTGTGTTCGTGCCGACGCTGGTCACCACGAACATCATCAACGCGGGTGAGGCCCAGTTCACGGGCTTCGAGATCGACGGCGCGCTGCGTCCGACCGATTCGCTGACGATCAACTTCGGTGGCGGCTATGTCGATGCGCGCTATACCGACTTCGTCCTGCCCGATGGGACCGACGTGACCGACAGCTACGTCCTCTCGCGCGTGCCGAAGTGGAACTGGCAGCTCGGTGCGGTGCATCAGGCCGACCTCGGCTTCGCGACGCTGGAGACGAGCGCGAACTACTCGTGGCGTTCGTCGCAGTACTCCAGCATCGTGTCCGATCCACTTTCTCAGATGCCCTCCTATGGACTGCTGAACGCGCGGATTGCGCTGACCGATATCGAGCTCGGCAACGGCTCGACGCTGGAAGTGGCGGCCTGGGGCAAGAACCTGACCGACAAGGAATATCTCGTCAGCGCCATCAACCTGTCCGTCCTCACCGTCGGGCAGTTCGGCGAGCCGCTGTCGGCCGGCGTCGAAGCACGCGTCAAGTTCTGATCCGGCAGAGGAGCTGACGTTGGAAGACGTGTCGTTCACGCGTGGGCGGCACGTCTTCGCTTTTCTCGGCGTCGTCACTTTCCTGACGGCGATCGGCAATATCGGGCTGGTCTCGGTCATGCCGACGATCGGGCGGGCGGTGGGCATGCCCGACTATCTCGTCGCGAGCGTGTTCTCGCTGTCGGCGCTGACCTGGGCGGTGAGTTCACCGTTCTGGACCCGCCATGTCGCAGGCGCGGGGCCGAACCGCTACATCCGTGCGGGGCTGGTCGGCTTTCTGCTGTCGATGGCGGGCTGCGGCGGCGCGGTCGCGTTCGGGCTTGCCGGACTGATCACGCCGTTCGCATGCTTTCTCGGCTTCTTCGTCCTGCGCGCAGTGTTCGGTTTTCTAGGCTCCGCCTCGGCGATCGCGACCCAGTCGCTGATCGCGCATGCGACCTCCGGTGAGCAGCGCACGCGCGTGCTCACCGGGCTGGCCGGGGCGCTGAGTCTCGGCACGATCGTCGGGCCGGCGGTCGCGCCATTCGCGATCGTGGAGCCCTTCGGCCTCACCGGGCCGATGGTGCTGTTCGCCGTGCTCGGCGCCCTGGCGCTGTCGGGGACCTACGTCTTCCTTCCGCGCGGAGCGGATGCCGCGGCGCCGTCGCAGACGCGCACCGGGTCGGACAACTCGATTCTCGCCGTCTGGCGCGGGCGGGGAAGCGGGCCGGCGCTCAGCTTCGGGCTGCTGCTCTGCAGCGCGCAGGCGATCAACCTCTACACGATCGGCTTCGTCATGCTGGACCGGGTGGAGGCAGGCCCGCTCGTGGCGCAGGACCGGATCGGCCTGACGATGACACTGGGTGCGGCGATGGCGCTGGCGGCGCAGTGGGGCCTTCCGCGGATCATGCGGCCGGTGCCGATGCGGATGATGCTGATCGGGACCGCATTGTCGCTCGTGGGCAACCTGATCGCGCTTCTCGATTCGAGCGAACTGGCCGCATCGGCCGGATTCGTCGTCGCCTGTTTCGGCTACGGCCAGGCGCGGCCGGGGTTCAGCGCTGCGGCGTCGCTGGGCGGCACCGATGCCGAACAGGTGGCGATCGCCTCTGCGACGTCGTTCATCGCCGGAGCTTCGATCATGCTCCCACCGGTGGTCGCCGCGGCCGCTTACGAGGGCTGGGCGGGGGCGCCGTTCGCCCTCGCGATCGGGTTGCTGGTGCTGGGTGCCGGCATGCTGATCGCGGGCCCCATTGTCTTTCGCGAGCGATAAACAGTTTGCTGCAGGGCGCTTTATCGCGGGCCGTGCGGGGCCTTATCCTCTCTGTCTGATTTCGAATGTGTGCGCCCGCCGAGGCGCGGCACGGATTGTGGAGACGGATCAAATGGATCGCTACTTGGTAATTTCCTCCGACGGACACGTAGGCCTGCCGCCGGAGCGCTACCGCGAATATCTCGACAGCAAGTATCACGAGCTGTTCGATGAGACCGTGCAGAAGGAGATCAAGGCGCGTGAGGAGCACGAGAAGCGCTTCCTGATCGACGACTTCAACAACAAGTGGCGCGCCAAGGTCGGCGATGGCCTCGAAGGTGCGTGGGACGGGACGATCCGCAACCGCATTCTCGACGGCGACGGTGTCGCGGCCGAGGTCCTGTTCCCCGACGGCATCACGGAGCGCAACGCGCCGCCGTTCGGGGCCGACATCGGGCTGCGCCCCAGCGCCGACCGGGCCGAGCTCCAGTGGGCAGGTGCGCGTGCTCACAACCGCTGGCTTGCCGAATTCTGCCAGGACGACCCGCATCGCCGCATCGGCCTCGCCGTGATTCCCGCGCTCTATGATCTCGACGAGACGATGAAGGAGATCCGCTGGGCGGCCGAGAACGGCTTGAAGGGCGTGTTCTTCCCGGCCTTCACCGAAGGCTTCGACATGTACAACCACACCAAGTACCACAAGGTGTGGGCGATGCTGGAGGAGATGAACCTCCCACTGCACTTCCACTCGGGCGCTGCGCCGGGTTACGACACCACTCAGCCGGGCTGGATTGGCACCTATCTGTGCGAGTTCGCCTTCTGGATGACCCGCCCGCTCTGGGGCATGACCTTCGGCGGCGTGTTCGAGGAGTATCCGAAGCTCAAGGTCTGCTTCACCGAAGCCGGCGGCGAGTTCTGGTTCCCGTGGATCATGCAGCTCATGGACATTCGCGCCTCGGCCAAGCACACGAGCGGCAAGCTCGGCGACTACTATGCCAACATGAGCATGAAGCCGAGCGAGTACTTCGCGCGCAACGTGTGGGTCGGCTGCTCCGCGCTGCCGGACGAGGAGACGACGCAGTCGTATTACGACATCGGCATCGACCGGATCCTCTGGGGCACCGACTATCCGCACCCCGAGGGGACCTGGCCGAACACGGCGGACAAGATGTTCGCCAGCCTCGGCGGCCTGCCCGACGTGGACATCCAGAAGATGCTCGGCACCAACGCGCTTGAGGTCTACGATCTCGACGAGAAGGCGCTGTGGGACATCGCCGCGAAGATCGGCCCCCGGCGCGAGGCGTTCATCAAGGAAGCGGCCGAGTAAGCCGACCTGGCCACCAAGTCCGGACCGATTGTTTTCCCGGGCGGCGATGCTAAGCGTCGCCGCACGGGAGAACGCATGTCCAACTGGCGCGGCATCGAGGAATTTCTGGCGGTCGTACGCCACGGCAGCTTCACTGCTGCCGGCGAGAAGCTCGGCGTCTCCAAATCCTTCGTCAGCAAGACCGTGCAGGAGCTGGAGCAGCGCCTGGGCGTTCAGCTTCTCGTGCGCACAACGCGCCGGCTGTCGCTGACGGGCGCGGGCAAGAGTTTCTACGCCGAATGCTCCGAACTTCAGGACCGGCTCGAACAAGTGGAGCGCCGGGTCGCGCGCTACAGTTCGGAGCCGGTCGGGCGCCTGCGCGTCGGCCTCAGCGACATCTTCGGCTCCGACTTCATGTCGATGATGCTCGCCGAATTCAGCCGCGAGAACCCGGCCGTCGTGATCGAGGCGATCGCCTATCTCGACGAGAACGAGATCTCGCAGGAGCAGTACGACGTCGTCATCCGCTACGGCAATCTGCCCAGCTCGAGCCTGCGTGCCCGCATGTTCGGTTATCTGTCGTACTGTCTCTGCGCCTCGCCCGACTATGTCGAGCGCAAGGGCTGGCCGTCAAAGCCGGCCGATCTGCGCAACCACGACTGCCTGACCGATCTCACCGCGACGATGCGGTTCAACGACGATGTAGAGGTCAAGGTCTCGCCGCGCTGGCGCAGCAACAGCGGGATCTCGCTACGCAGCGCGGTGCGGCAGGGGATCGGCATAGCGAGCCTTCCGGTCACCATCATGCGGCAGGGGCTGGCCGACGGCACGGTGCTCGCGCTGGAGGAGGACTGGGCCTATTTCGACCGCGAGTGCTGGGTCGTCTACTCGCCGGGGATCATGGCCGCCTCGACCCGCGCCTTCATCGATTTTCTCGTGCGCTACGTGAACCGCGAGAAGGTCCGCCCGTCGCTCGCAGCCAAGCTGGCGGCGCGTTACTGACTTCGTCTGCGCGATTGTTCGCTCACATGCACGAAGAGTGCGCGACCGAAGCCTTCCCCGCCGGAGCCCAGCGGTTATTCTGCCATCCAACGAACAGACAGGTGAGCTCCCCCATGGGGCAGCAACGCCGGAGAAGAGAGGATTAGTGATCGTGCCCCAGGTGGATCGTTTCCCCATGCCTATCCCGTTCGGCTGGTTCTGCGTGGGCTATTCGTCGGACGTCGCTGTAGGCGACGTGAAGCCGCTCCGCTATTTCGGTCGCGATCTGGTACTGTTCCGCAACGAGCAGGGGGAGGCCGGACTGCTCGACGCCTACTGCCCGCATCTCGGCGCGCACCTCGGCTACGGCGGACGGGTCGAAGGGGACTCGATCCGCTGCCCGTTTCATGCCTGGCAGTTCCGGCCAGACGGGTTCTGCTCGAAGATCCCTTACGCCAAGGCCTTCCCGCCGCGGGCCAAGCGCGAGCCGCTGGCGCAATCCTATCCCGTGACCGAAAATTCCGGCGTGATCTGGGCATGGTACCACCCTGATGACGTCGCGCCCGAGTTCGACGTGCTCGATTACCCCGAATTCGTCGACCCAGAGTGGGCCGAGCCGACCAAGCGTGAGTGGCGCTTTGCCAGCAATCCGCAGGAAATCGCCGAAAACGGGGTCGACGTTGCTCACTTCGCCTACGTTCATTCGATGGATGCCGTGCCGGAGGGGGAGACGAAGTACGAGGGCGTGCGCCGCCATTCGTTCGTGCACGGCCACCGCACGATCCCGCTGCCTTCGGGCGAGGTCAAGGAAGTGCCTTACTCGGTCGAGACGGTGCAGAACGGCGCGGGCCAGAAGTTCACGCGCCTCAAGGGTCTGGTCGAGCTGAGCCTGCTGGTTCTCGCCACCCCGGTCGAGGCGGACGACGTCGAACTGCGCTTCTGCTTCACCCATCCGAAAGTCGAGCCCGGCTCGATGGAGGAGAAGGTGGTGCAGGAAGCGATCGCCAACACTTGCGGCCAGAAGGGTGTCGAAGGCGACATTCCGATCTGGGAGCACAAGATCCACCGCGCGCAGCCCTACCTGTGCGACGGAGATGGCCCGATCCTGCGCTTCCGCCGGTACTTCGAGCAGTTCTATGCCGAAGGTCCGGAAGGCGGCCGGCTGAGCGTCGCCGCCGAATAGGCGCGGCGGCCGGGCGCGGCCAAAAATTTTCGAAAAGAACGAACGAGAGAGGAGAAGTCTTATGTCCAGGCTCCGCTATGTCGAGGGTCCGAGCGATAACCGTGGGGCCGGCATGCTGCGCAACACCGTGTATGGCATCCGCGCGACCTACGAGACTGATCGGGAAGTGATCGACGCCTTGCTGCCGCGCCCGCTGGAGGCGCTGGAGCGGCCGGAGATCTGGCTGCAGATGGTCCACGTGGCGATGCACCGGAGCGAGGACGAAACGATCGAGATCGGCGCGCTTACCGTGACCGTTCCCTGCACGCACGAAGGCGCTCCGGGCGCCTACTGCTTCCACATGGCAATGGAGGGCGAGAGCGTCGTCACTTCGGGCCGCGAACGCTACGGCGAGCCGAAGAAGATCGCCGAGACTCACTTCGAGCGCGACGGCGACCGCATCCGCGCTACCTGCACGCGCCACGGCGTCCCCTACTTCGAGATCGAGGGCACGATCGGCGACAAGATCGACCAGCCACTCGAGTTCGAGGAACACATCTTCTGCTACAAGGGCCTGCCCTCTATCAGCACGCCGGGCGAGTTCGACGGCGACGTGTTCCTTACGCGCCTCAACTGGCAACGCAAATACACCGACCGCCGTGCGATGAACGGCACGATCACGCTGCGTGAATCGCCGTGGGATCCGCTCGCCGACATTCCGGTGCGTAAGCTCGTGGACATGCAGTACGTCGAAGGCGGCACGGCGACGGGCGGGCAGCTCTTGCGCACGGTGCCGGGCGAATGGATCGCGCCGCACTGGGTCGGCCGGATGGACGAGCCGCGCAACGCCGGCATCGAACTCGGCCAGCGAAAGGCGGCCTGATGCAGGATTTCTCGGGCCGCGTAGCGGTCGTTACCGGCGGGGCGAGCGGCGTCGGCAAGTGCATCTGCACGCAGCTTGCGGAGCAGGGCGCGCATGTCGTGATCGTCGACATCGATCCGGGGCGGATCGAGGCGACCCGCAGCGCGATCGAGGGTGCCGGCAGCGGCCGCGTGCTCGGCATCGCATGCGATGTCACCCGTGAAGAAGATGTCCGTGCGCTGGCGGAGAAGGTCTTCGCCGAGTTCCCGACCGTCCACCTGCTGTTCAACAATGCAGGGGTCGGTCTGGGCGAGGCGGCCAAGAAGATGTGGGACATTCCCATGAGCGACTGGCGCTGGGGGCTCGACGTCAACGTCCTCGGCGTGGTGCACGGGATCGCCGCCTTCGTGCCGCGGATGCTCGCTGCCGGTGAGGAGGGGGTGGTGATCAACACCTCGTCCACCAACGGCGGGCTCCGCTCGTTGCCGAACACGCCGATCTACGCGGCGACCAAGGCGGCGGTGACGAGCATTTCCGAAGTGCTGCATCAGCAGTTGCTGCGCGAAGGCGGCAAGCTGCGGGCTGCGATCCTGTTTCCCGGGCCGCACACGGTGAACACCGGAATTCTGGCGTCGGGCGAAGTGCGACCGGCGCAGTATGTCGACAATGAAGATCAGAAGAAGGTCGCCTACCGCACGATGGACGATCTGTTGAAGACGACCGGTCTGCAAATGAAGCTGACCGAGCCGGAGGAAGTTGCCGAATTCGCTCTCGCCGGCGTCAGGTCGGGGCGGTTCTGGCTGATCCCTGACAATCCGGACGGCGACAAGATGATCGCCGTCCGGACCGAGCAGATTCTCGCTCGGCAGGACCCGCCTTCAGCATGGTAGCCGCGTCACCAACGCTGTCGGCGGGCGACGGCGCATCTCCTCGTCGGGGCGGCGCCTTCCGCTGGCTGGTCGTTGCGATCCTGTTCGTGGGCTATTGCTTCAGTGCGATCGACGCTCGCGTGCTGACCTTGATGGTCGAGCCGATCCAGAGGGATCTCGGCCTGTCCGACTTCGAGATGGGGCTGCTGCAGGGCTTCGCCTTCTCGATCCTCTATTCGATGGCCGCATTGCCCATCGGCCGTTACGTCGATCGCGCGAAGCGGCGCTCGATGCTGATCTTCTGGGGCGTGCTGTTCTGGTCGCTGATGACGGCGATGTGCGGCTTCGCGAGCAGCTTCGTCGGGTTGTTTATCGCCCGCGTCGGCGTGGGCGTGGGCGAGGCGACGCTGAGCCCGACCGCCTATTCGCTGATCAGCGACTACTTCGAACGAAAGCGGCGAGCGCTGGCGATCAGCTTCTATGCCATCGGCTACCCGATCGGTGGGGGGCTGGCGCTGCTGATTGGCGGCTGGCTGATCACACACTTCACCGATCAGGGCGGGCTTATTTTGCCGCTGCTTGGCGATTTCGAGCCGTGGCAAGCCGTGTTCCTATGCGTCGCCGCTCCTGGCATTTTGGTCGCCGCGGCAATGCTTCTCATCCGCGAACCGCCACGCCAGGAACTCGCGAAGGAACTGGCACAACAGAGCACGCTGCGCGAGGGTTTCGACTATGTCATGCAGCGTAAGGTTCTGTTCGGTTCGCTGATCGGGTCGCTCGGCTTGATCGCACTGCTCGCCATCGGCACGGCGCTGTGGTTCCCGACTTTCCTGATCCGGACTTATGCGATGAGCCCGGGCGAGGTTGGCATCTACTACGGCGGGGTCATGCTGGTGTTCGGCACGATCGGGACGCTGTTCGGCGGCTGGCTCTCGGGCCGGTTGATGCATTCGGGCCGCGCGGACGCGAACATGCGCATCGTGCTGTTCTCGACGCTGCTGAAGGGCTTTCCGCTGATCCTCGCCCCGCTGATGCCCACCGCCACGCTGGCCTTGGCGATGATGGCGCTGGGAACACTGATCGGGCAGGCCTCGCAAGGGGTGATGCTCGCGGCGATCCAGGACGTGACGCCGAACCAGCTTCGCGGGCAGGTCACGGCGATCGCGCTGCTGGCGGTCAACCTGCTTGGCATGGGCCTGGGCGCAAGCGTGATCGCCGCGATCACCGACTTCGGTTTCGGCGATCAGGGGGCGCTGCGGTACTCGATCGCGATCACCGGCGCGGTGACGCTGCCGCTGATCCTCGTCATGCTGGTCGCGGCGCTGCCGCACTACCGGCGCGCGGTGGAGCAGCTCTCGAGTTGACCGCCTGATGCGGGTTTCGATCGGGCTCGGCCTCGCAGGAGGGCGGGCCCGGCGCTGCATCAGGATGTTTCGCGAAACCAGGTGCCGCGCCCGGCGTTGGGAGACGTATGAGGGCGGCGGTTGATCCTTGATGGCTGGTAGGGTGCAGATCTGGCTCACCTATTGCGGCTCCGCGCCCGCACCCGCCGAACTCGCCTCGCGCTGGAACTGGGACCCCTGGCTGCTTGCCGCGATAGCCGTTGCGACGGCGGGTCACGTCTTGCTCACCTCCCGAGACCGGACCCGCGACGCAGCCTTCGCCGGTCTGGTATTGGTGGTTCTTGTGCTTTTCGTTTCGCCATTCTGCGCGCTGAGCGCTGCGCTGTTCACAGCGCGGGTGGTGCATCATCTGGCGCTCGTGTTCGTGGCTGCGCCGCTGATGGTGATGCTATGGGGCGGGGCCCTGCGGCGCATGTCGGGATCGCTGGCCATCTGGACGGCCATTCAGGCGCTTGTGTTCTGGGCGTGGCACGCACCCGCGCTCTACGCCGGGGCGCTTTCGCATGACGGCCTGTTCTGGGCGATGCAGATCTCGATCCTGCTGTCCTCGGCGGTCTGGTGGGCCAAGCTGCTGCGCGCACCCGCCGCCGGTGCCGTCGCCAGCCTGTTGGTTGCCATGGTGCTGATGGGGCTGCTCGGCGCTCTGCTGACGTTCGTGCCGCGGGCGATCTATGAGCCGCACCTCCTGACGACGCAGCCCTGGGGCTTCACGCCGCTGGAGGACCAGCAGATCGGTGGCATCGTGATGTGGGCACCGGGCTCGCTGATCTATCTGCTCGCGGCGATGGCGATCCTTTTCCGCAAGCTGTTCCGTATGCCGGTTGCAGAGACGGTGCGGTGAGGGAGACCATCGCCGAGTGGGCGGAGGACTACCGCAGCCGCGGGCGCTACACCCCGGTCGGCGTCGCCTTTCACTGGGTCATGGCGGCGGTGGTCATATTCCAGCTCGTCTCGGGCTGGATGATGCAGCGCTACCCGGTCGGGGCCGACAAGATCGAGGCTTACCGGCTGCACAGCGAGATCGGCCTGACGCTGCTGCTGCTGGGCGCGCTCCGGCTTCTCTGGCGGCTCATGGTGCCTGGCCCGATCAACGCCGCCGACCGGATGGGCTGGAAGACCACGGTGGCGCATGCGATGCATGCCATCTTCTACGCCCTGTTCGTGATCCTCCCCCTGACCGGATGGATCATGTGGTCGTCGATCGGTCCGCCGATGCCGCTCCGGCTGGCCGGGTTGATCGAGGTGCCGCCGATGCCCTTCGCGGACCTGACGCCGGAATGGCGCATGTCGCTGCTCGACTGGGCGGAGGACGCGCACGCCGCCGGCGTAATCCTGCTGACGCTGCTGGTTCCGGCGCACGCGGCCGCAGCGATCAAGCACCACTTCTGGGATCGGGACGACGTTCTGGAAGGAATGCTGCCCGAGGTTCCCGACGATCCCTCGCATCCGGCGGGGTCGAAACACACGCCGCCACAGCTTG
>JAPSJS010000075.1 GCA_031178065.1 Altererythrobacter sp. | reverse complement strand
GGCTCATGTCCTTACCTCTCGGCTTGCTGATGAACTTCGGTCAGGCCACCTTCAAAGACGGCATCAGGCGCATCGCCAACGACTACTACCGGCGGTAACCTCAATCTCGACATCTTCGTGTCTTCGTGTGAACCAAACTAGATGGACAACATCACTCACAGCCTTGTCGGGGCGTTGATCGGGCAGGCGGGGCTCAAGCGGAAGACGGGGCTGGCGATGCCGGCGCTGATTATCGGCGCGAACCTGCCGGACGTCGACGCGGCGTGCTTCTTCTGGCTCGACGGGGTGCAACATCTCGGGTTTCGGCGCGGGATCACGCATGGCCCGATCGCCTGGGTGCTGCTGCCCTTGATCCTTGCAGGGTTGCTCTGGTGGTTCGACCGATGGCAGGCGAGCCGTGGGCGGCGGCCGGAGAAGCGACTGCCGGTCCATTTCGGCTGGCTCTACGCGCTCAGCTTCATCGCCTGCCTGTCGCACCCGGCGCTCGACTGGCTGAACAGCTATGGCATCCGCCTGCTCGAGCCGTTCTCGAGCCGCTGGTTCTACGGCGACACGCTGTTCATCATCGACCTGTGGCTGTGGGCGTTGATGGGACTGGCGACGTGGCTCTCGCTCAGGCGCGAGCGGCTAGGCCGCAATTGGAGAATGCCTGCGCAGGTCGCACTGGCGGCGACGTTTCTCTATGCGGCGGCCAATCATGGCGTGACCCGCTGGGTCGAACTGGCGCAGTCCGCGCAGCCTGCGATCGCGAGTCCGCAGTTGCTCGCGTTCTGGGGGCGCGAAGTTATCGTGCCGGAGGGACCGAACAGATGGCGGATCGACGGCAAGCCAGTGGGCGACTGCGCGCTGGGGCCGGTTCGTGCCGCCGCGAGTGGCGACGCTCAGCTTGCCGCCTTCCTATTCTGGTCCCGAGCGCCGTTCGCCGAGCGTGCGCCGGACGATTCCGTGGTGATCCGCGACGCGCGCTTCTACGATCCGCGTGCGCGGGATCGCTTCAGTGTCGCGTTGCCCGATGTGAGGTGCGAGCCGCTTTCCTGACGGGCAGGGCAAACTGGTCGCTCTCCGCCGCCGCCTTTGCAGGCCGGTAGAGCAGCGCTGCGGCCATGAAGGCCCAGCCGGCGCCGCCGAGCCAGCCGGCGACCACGTCGCTCGGAAAATGGACGCCGAGCATCACGCGGCTCCAGGCGACCATGGCGGAAATCAGCATTGCCGCGCCGACCAGCATCAAGCGCACCGGTTGCCGGCGGCTCAGCGCGGCGAAGGCGAGGGCCATGGCGATATAGACCACGGCCGCGTTGAAGCTGTGGCCCGAAGGGAAGCTCTCGCCGCCGGCGTTCATCAGGTGCGGGACGATCTGCGGCCGCTCGCGCCCGACGAGCGCCTTGAGGCCCGAGTTGACCAGCCAGCCCGCCGCGACTGTCATCGCGAAGAGCACCGCCTCGCGCTTCAGCCGGAGGAACAGCAGCGCGACGACCGCGCCGATCGCGAACAGGTTGCGCAGGAACACGCCGCCGAGCGCGGTGATGTCGCGCACGATCTCGCGCACCAGCTCCGGCCCGACGAGCGCCAACTCGGTGCCGGTGCGTCCTGACAGCAGCCCAACCCGGTCGAAAGCCTCCGTACGTCCGTTCGCGACGAGCCAGACGACGATGGCGAAGCCCGTCCAGCACAGAGCGCCGGCGACCAGCGCCTTGCGCCGGTCGATCGTGAACCCGCGCTCCGGCAGGCGGACCGTCTCTGCCGGAAGGTGATGCGCGTCGCGGGGGAACTCGTCCATTGCTGGGGCAACCCGCGGCCGGATGGGCCGTTCCCCCTTGCGGGCCTTAGACTGCCTCGATCCGCCGGATCATCAGCCATTTGGCGAAGAGCACGGCCACGAGCGGCAGGACGGCGCTCGCCGCAAGCAGCCAGTCGGGATGCGGAACCATCCGCGTGCTCCACACGCCGAGCAGCGCGATCAGGAGCCCCACGATCCATGCGGGGAGCACGCGCCGCGAAACCGCAATCGCGGCGCAGGCGCCCGCCAGCGCGCCGAGAAACCATGCGAGCGCGACGGCGATCCGCGCCTCGACCGGGATCAGTTCCATCGCCTGCGCCGGATCTTCCACACTGGCGAGATCGGGCGGGGGAGGCAGCACCGCATCGCCGATCGTCTGGACGATCGCCATCGCGATCATGGCGGCGACCAGCCCGGCCACCACCGCCAGGGCATTGCGTATCAACGGATTGCTCATCGTGGCTCCCCCTCCCGTAACACGCCGATGGTAGCACGATCCCGCGGAAATGCGCACTGCCGTTCGCGCCGGATCTCATGCTTGAACCGCCGTTTCCCCCGGTCCATAGGAACGGCATGAAGGCAGAGGGGATAGGCAGGGGCGAAACCCTCCTCACTGGCGGCGCGCGGTTCGAGCGCAGCCCTGGCCTGCTTGCGCGCCTGTTCGCGCCGGGGTTCCACAAGATTCTCGATCGCGTCGACGCGGGACTCGAGAGCGGGTCGATTACCGGCCGCCTGCCTGACGGCACCACGCGGGTGGTCGGCGGACGGGCGCCCGGCTTCGATGCCGAGGTGACGATCCACGACTGGCGCGCGCTCATGCGGCTCGCCACCAATGGCTCGATCGGCTGGTATCAGGCCTGGGAAGCCGGCGAGTGGGACAGCCCCGATCCGGTGCCGCTCTTCGCCCTGTTCATGGCCAATGGCGACGCCCTGGGCGATACCGGCCGCGCGCGGGGGCCGTTCCGCTGGGCCGCGCGGCTCGCGCACTGGATGAACCGCAACACGCCCGAAGGTGCCGAGCGCAACATTCACGCGCACTACGACCTCGGCAACGACTTCTACGCCGCCTGGCTTGATCCGACGATGAGCTATTCCTCGGCGATCTGGAGCGAGGGCGACGACCTGGAGGCGGCACAGCGACGCAAGTGGGCGCGCCTCGCCGAACGGGTCGGCACGCCGGAGACCTTGCTCGAGATCGGCTGCGGCTGGGGCGGGCTGTCGGACTTCTTCGCGCGGGCCGGCGCGCGGGTCACCGGCATCAGCTTGTCGGAGGAGCAGCTTGCCTGGGCGCGCGAGCGGCACGACGCGGGCATCGATTTCCGCAAGCAGGATTACCGCGATGTCGAGGAGCGCTTCGACGCAATCGTCAGCGTCGAGATGGTCGAGGCGGTCGGGCGCGAATACTGGCCGAGCTACTTCGACTGCATCGCGCGCTGTCTGAAGCCGGGCGGCCGCGCGGCGATCCAGTTCATCTCGATGAAGGACAGCCTGTTCGAGGCTTACGCCCGGAGCGCGGACTTCATCCAGGCCTACGTCTTCCCCGGCGGCCTGCTGATCCGCACCAGCGAGTTCGAACAGCTCGCGCGCGAACGCGGCCTCCGGTGGGAGCTCTGCGAGAGTTTCGGGCTCGACTATGCGGCGACCTTGAAGGCCTGGCGCGAACGGTTCGATGCGGCCGCCGGACAGGGGCGGCTGCCGGCCGAGTTCGACGAGCGCTTCCGCCGGCTCTGGCGGTTTTACCTGATGTACTGCGAAGGGGGGTTCCGCGGGGCCGGAATCGACGTTCAGCAGGTTACGCTGGTCAAGGAGGGGTAAGGGAATGCGGATATTCGGGATTGCGCTGGCGGCAGCGCTGCTGGCGGGCTGCGCGAGCGCGCCGGGTGAGTCGACGCTCGCCGAGCGGGTCGAGGTCTATCCGACCCAGCCTTCCGAAGCGATCCCGCTGGAGGACCAGCAGGTCCTCTTCTGGGACGACGCCACGCGCGCCGACCGCTTCCGGCGGATGGAGAACTTCTTCGCGGGCGTCGAGGCGACCCGTGCGGGCGACGCGCGCGAACTGCCCGCCGGTCCGCCGCTGCCCGCCGAGACCGCAGCGGCGGTCGATGCCTTCCTCGCCTCGAGCAACGCGGCGGGGATCATGGTGATCGACGACGGCAAGGTCCGTTACGAGAAATACGGGCTCGGCTTCGGGCCGGAGCAGCGCTGGACCAGCTTCTCGGTCGCCAAGAGCTTCACCTCGACTCTGCTGGGCGCGGCGGTCGCCGACGGGCTGATCGGGAGCATGGACGATCCCGTCACGCGCTACATCCCCGAGCTGGCCGGAACGGCTTACGAAGGCGTGAGCGTCGAGCAGCTCGCGACGATGACCTCGGGCGTGAAGTGGAACGAGGACTACACCGACCCGAACAGCGACGTTGCCAAGATGCTCAACGTTGCGCCGGTGTCCGGTGAATCGCAGGCCGTGACTTATGCGCGCACGCTGGAGCGCGAGGCGCCGGCGGGCGACAAGTGGGTCTACAAGACGCTGGAGACCAACCTGCTCGGCGTGCTGGTGGAGGAAGCGACCGGCCGGAGCCTCGCCGACTACGCCAAGGAGAAGATCGTCGATCCGGCGGGCTTCGCGGGCGACCTGTTCTGGATGACCGACTTGACCGGCGGCAATATCGGCGGCTGCTGCCTGTCGATCCGGTTGTCCGACTACGCGCGCTTCGGCCAATTCGTGCTCGAAGGCGGGGAGGGCGTCGTGCCGCAGGGCTGGTTCGCGGAGGCGACCGGGAAGCAGGTGGCGTTCGACACGCCGGGCTTCGGTTACGGATACCAGTGGTGGACCTATCCCGGCGCTTACGGCGCGCAGGGAATATTCGGTCAGGCGATCACGATCGTGCCCGAGGACCGGCTGGTGGTGGCCGTGGTCAGCAATTGGCCGGTGGCGTCGAGCCGCGATCTGCGGCTCCAGTGGGGCGGTCTCGTGCAGGCAATCGCGGCGGCGGACTGATACTCTCAGCAGGCGCTGCGGTAGACGCCGCCGCTGCGGTGCTTGCTGACGATGTTGTCGTGGACGATCGGGCTCAGCAGCTCGGCAAAGGCGCAGCCGACCTGGCAGTTGTCCCACCAGATCACCTGGGCCTGCAGCGCGCCGAGGCCGGGCAGGGTGATCCAGCACACCTGCCCCGGATGCATGCGATTGATCGCAGCCGCGGAAAAGCCGGAGATCGAAAGATCGTGGACGACCGTCTGGAAAGCGCGGCCGCCGGAAGCGCGGAGCTGCGCGGGGATCGTCAGCTTGGTTCGGGGCGCGCAGCGATCCTCCTGCGCGGCGATCGCATAGCGTCCGGAAGATAGGACCGTCATCGCCTGGTTTCCTTTCCCAAAGAACCTGAACCGCGCATCGCGCGCGGGCGCTCGGGAAACTTGGGCGCTGCTGCTTTCCGCCGACTTACGGAGCAGGGTTAAGCCGGATTATCCACGCGCTCGCGGTGGCGCGTCTCGAAGCCCTCGGCGACGAGCGCAGCGATGCGTTCACCCACGACGCCGGGATGTTTGACCGTTTCGGGATCCTCGCCCGGATAGGCCTTGGCGCGCATCGCGGTGCGGGTCGCGCCCGGATCGACGATCGCAACGCGGATGTCGCCCAGCTTGCGGACTTCCTCGGCATAGCTGTCGAGCAGCGACTCGAAGGCCGCCTTGGTCGAACCATAGGCCGACCAGAACGCGCGCGGCTCCGAGCCGACGCTGCTGGTAAGCCCGACGACACGCGCGCCGCCGCTACGCTTCAACAGCGGGTCGAACGCGGCGAGCAGGGCCTGCGTCGCGAGCAGGTTGGTCGTGACGGCCTGCGCGAATTGCTTGGGCTCGATCTGCGTCACGGGGGTCAGCGTCGGCAGGTAGGCGGCCGACATGACCAGGATGTCGAGCTTGTCCCACCGGCTCGCGACCGCGGATGCGAGGCGTGCAACCCCGTCCTGCTCGGCCAGATCGAGCGGGGCGATCGTCGCGCTGCCGCCGACGTCGTGGATCGCGTCCTCGACCTGCTCCAGCGCGCGGACGTCGCGCCCGGTGAGGACGACGTGCGCGCCGTCCTTCGCCAGCGCCGCTGCCGTCGCCGCGCCGATCCCGCGGCTCGCGCCAGTGACGAGCGCAATGCGCCCTTCGAGAGGCTTGGTGTCGGGCATCAGGCGACCTTATCGAACGGGAGCTGCGCTTCGCGGTCCTCGCGCGTCGCGAGATCGGTCAACGGGGTGGGATAGTCGCCGGTGAAACAGGCGTCGCAGAACTGCGGGCAGGCTGCATTGCGCGGCTGATGACCCACGGCACGGTAGAGGCCGTCGATCGAGACGAACGCGAGGCTGTCGGCCTTGATGAACTCGCGCATAGGCTCGACCTCCATGCGGGCGGCGAGCAGTTTGGAGCGCTCGGGCGTGTCGACGCCGTAGAAGCACGAGTGTGCGGTGGGTGGGCTGGCGACGCGGAAGTGGACTTCGGCCGCACCGGCCTCGCGCATCATCTCCACGATCTTGAGGCTGGTCGTGCCGCGCACGATAGAATCGTCGATCAATATGATGCGTTTGCCTTCGACCAGCGCGCGATTGGCGTTGTGCTTGCGCTTCACGCTTGAATGGCGAGCACCGTCGCTCGGCTGGATGAACGTGCGGCCGACGTAGTGGCTGCGGATGATGCCGAGCTCGAATGGCACGCCCGATTGCTGCGCGTAGCCGATGGCGGCCGGCACGCCGCTGTCGGGCACGGGCACGACGAGATCCGCCTCCACAGGGCTTTCGATCGCGAGCTGCTCCCCGATCGCTTTGCGCGCCGCATAGACACTGCGTCCGTCGAAGATCGAGTCGGGACGGCTGAAATAGACGTGCTCGAAGATGCACGGCCGCGAACCGCGCGTGCCGAAGGGATGGAGGGAATCGATGTTTCCATCAAAGTCCACCTTCACCAGTTCGCCGGGCTCCACCTGGCGCACGAACTCGGCGCCGACGATGTCGAGGGCCACGGTTTCGCTCGCGAACACGACCGCGTCGCCCATCTTGCCCATCACGAGCGGGCGAATGCCCAGCGGGTCGCGGCAGGCGATCATTCCCTCGGGCGTCATCACCACCAGCGCATAGGCGCCCTCGATCAGGCGCAACGCATCGATCAGGCGGTCGATCATCGTGGGGTAGCGGCTGGTCGCCACGAGGTGGATGATGACCTCTGTGTCGGACGTCGACTGGAAGATCGCACCCTTGCTCACGAGTTCCTGCCGCAGCGTGCCCGCGTTCGAGATATTGCCGTTGTGCGCCACGGCAAAGCCGCCGCTGGCCAGATCGGCATAGAGCGGCTGGATGTTCCGCATGCCCGACCCGCCGGTGGTCGAATAGCGCACGTGGCCGGCCGCCATGAAGCCGGGCAGTTCGGCGATCGCTTCGCTCGACGAGAAGTTCTCCGCCACGTGGCCGAGGCCGCGGCGCTGGTAGAATTCGCCGCCGTCGAAGCTGATGATGCCGGCCGCTTCCTGGCCGCGGTGCTGCAGTGCGTGGAGGCCGAGCGCGGTCGCAGCCGTGGCGTCCGCGGCGTTGACGGCTCCGAAGACGCCGCACTCCTCGCGGAGCTTGTCGCCGTCCTCGTCGCGGAACGGGTGGGTGAGGTTCATGTAGATGCGATCCGGGTTTGCGCGCGTCTCGGGGCGCTCAATGGCGATGTTGCAGCCCGATTACAAGGGGCGCCTGGGCCTGCGGGGTGCCCCGGGGATTTCATTGCGCAGACAGGAAAGGGTGCCTAAAGCTGCGCCACACCTCAGAACAGACGAGATCGTTCGCCTTGATCCTCACCCTCTTCGAACGAACAATCGCCAAGCGATACCTGTTGCCGGGACGGGGGGAGGCGTTCATCGCGCTGGTCGCCGGGATCAGCGTCGGCGTGGTCATGCTCAGCGTCGCGATGCTGGTGATCGTGATGAGCGTGATGAACGGCTTCCGTGCCGAACTGCTCGACAAGATCGTGGGGCTCAACGGCCATGCGATCGTGCAGGCCTACGGCCAGCGGCTGGACAATTGGGAAACCATTCTGGAGGATATTCGCGAAACACCCGGCGTCGTCAGCGCCTCTCCGCTGATCGAGCGGCCGCTGCTGATCAGCTTCAACGGCCGGGTCGAGGCGATCCTGGTGCGCGGCAATACCCAAGGCGATATCGAGAAGCTCTCGCCCAATGTCCTCGCTGGCAATATCTCGGAGCTTCAGCCAGGCGAACGCAATGTCGCGATTGGCGCGCGCCTGGCGGAAAACCTTGGGCTTCGCCTCGGCGAGACGATCACGATCATCAATCCTGAAGGGCGCGCGACGCCGTTCGGTACGATGCCGCGGCAGATCGGCTACCGCGTCGCGGCGATCTTCGAAATCGGGATCTACGACTACGACCAGAAGTTCGTCGTCATGCCGATGCAGGAAGCGCAGCGACTGCTGCTCCTCGGCGACACGGTCGGGATGATCGAGGTCAAGACCACCAACGCCGACCGGGTCGAGGAGATCATGGCGCCGATCGAGCGTAATCTCGCCGGCCGCGCAGTGGTCAACGACTGGAAAACCATCAACTCGACCCTGTTCGAAGCCCTGCAGGTCGAGCGGGTGGCGATGTTCTTTGCCTTGAGCTTCATGGTCCTGGTCGCCGCATTCAACATTCTTTCGAGCCTCGTGATGCTCGTGCGCGCCAAGACGCGAGACATCGCGATCATGCGCACGATGGGCGCCACCCGGCGCAGCCTGCTCAAGATCTTCGTCACCACCGGCTTTACGGTTGGCGCGATCGGCACGGTGGCGGGGCTGGCGCTCGGTTTTCTCGTGCTCGCCTTCCGCCAGCAGATCGTGAAGGTGATCGAAGTCGTCACGGGGCAGAACCTGTGGGATCCCTCGATCCGCTTCCTCTCGATGCTGCCCGCGCGGGTCGATCCACTGGAAATTGCCGGCATCGTCGCGCTGGCGCTGGTGCTGAGCTTCCTCGCAACGCTCTACCCGGCGTACAAGGCGGCGAGCACAGACCCCGTGCAGGTGCTGCGCTATGAGTAACCCCGTCGTCCGCCTCAGGAACCTGACGCGCAGCTTCGAGCAGGGCGGCGAGCGCATCGACGTGCTGCGCGGCATCGATCTCGAGATCCAGCCCGGCGAGATCGTCGCGCTGCTCGGCCCTTCGGGCTCGGGCAAGTCGACGATGCTGCAGGCGGTGGGGCTGCTCGAAGGCGGCTTCGGCGGCTCGATTGAGATCGCCGGCACTGCCGCAAGCACGCTGCCTTCGGACGGCCGCACGCGCGTGCGGCGCGAGCACCTCGGCTTCGTCTACCAGTTCCACCACCTCCTGGCCGATTTCAATGCGGAGGAGAACGTGATGCTGCCGCAACTCGTGGCGGGCAGCGGGCGGGACGAGGCGGCCGCGAGGGCGCGCGAACTGCTCGGCGCGCTCGGCCTTTCGCAGCGGCTCGACCACCGCCCCAGCCAGCTTTCGGGCGGCGAGCAGCAGCGCGTGGCCGTGGCCCGCGCGCTCGCCAATCGGCCCACGCTGGTGCTGGCCGACGAGCCGACCGGAAATCTCGACGAGCACACCGCCGACCGCGTGCTCGCGCAGTTCCTGGAACTCGTACGCGGCGAAGGCAGCGCGGCGCTGGTGGCGACGCACAACGAGCGGCTTGCAGGCAAGATGGACCGGGTGTTCCGTCTGCACGAGGGCCGGCTGGAGTAGCGGACCCGGCGCCCGCTTCGGACGTTGGTCATGCAGAAGGAGGAACCGCATGACCGATCATCCCAGCACGTTCAAAGCCGCCAAGACCCACGAAGAGGGCATCCAGTGGGACGATCGCGCATCGATCCACTCCGCTCATGACGGGCAGGGCGTGCTCGACGGCGCCAAGGGCCTGCGCCGCGGCACGCTCGCTGAAATGGTGGCGCAGGTCATGGCCTATCCGCCCGAGCAGCGCAGTGGCTTCGTCATCCAGAAGGCGGGCGACCACAAGCTGAAGCGCGCCGAAATCGAGGCGCTGGCGGAGCGGAGCGACTTTCCGGGATGATCACGTCCCGCGGCGTGGTATGCCGGCGCAAGTAGCAGGGAGACCCGCCGTATGACCACGATCGCCGATTTCACCGTCACCACCAACCGCGGCGAGGCGCTCGACCTTAAGGATAAGCTCGGCAAAGTGCTGCTGGTGGTCAACACCGCCAGCAAGTGCGGCTTCACGCCGCAGTACGAAGGGCTGGAGAAGCTCTACGAGGATTATGGCGATCGCGGCTTCGAGGTGCTTGGCTTCCCGTGCAACCAGTTCGGCGCGCAAGAGCCCGGCAGTGCCGAGGAGATCGCCGAGTTCTGCAAGGCGAACTTCGGCGTCACCTTCCCGCTGATGGCAAAGGTCGACGTGAACGGTGACGACGCATCGCCGCTGTTCGACTGGCTGAAGAAGGAAGCGCCCGGCCTGATGGGCTCGAAAGCGATCAAGTGGAACTTCACCAAGTTCCTGATCGACCGCGACGGCGAAGTCGTGCGCCGCTACGCGCCCACCGACAAGCCGGAACGGATCGCGGAGGACATCGAGGCGCTGCTCTGATTCCATTTCCGCGTCGGCCCGGCTTCCGCTGGGATGACGAGAGCGAGGCTGCCGGACCTGGCCGCGGATGGTGTCGGGGAAAGGGCAAGCCGATGCCTTGGCGAATCCCGCTGCGGCCCGCATATTGCCGGCCATGCCATTTGCCCCGTTCGTTCCCTTGCGCGTGCTGTCGTCGTATTCGATGCTCGAAGGGGCGATCGATCCGAAGGCGATCGCCAAGCTGGCAAAGGAACGCGGGTTTCCCGCAATTGCGATCTGCGACCGCAACGGGCTCTACGGCGCGGTCATGTTCGCAAAGGCCTGCATCGACGAGGGCGTGCAGCCGATCGTCGGAACGCTGCTCGGCGTGGCGCGCGATGCCGAGGGCAAGCAGGTCGACTACCTGCCGCTCTACGCCCAGGACGAGGCGGGCTACGACAACCTCTGCCACCTCGTCAGCAAGGCGCATCTGGAACGGCCGCTCGAATTCGAACCGCATGTCGCTCTGGCCGACCTGGAAGGGCGCACCGAGGGTCTGATCGCGCTCACCGGGGCGAGCGAGGGCGCGCTGACACGGTTGCTCGCCAATGGCCAGCGGGATCATGCCGATGCCCAGCTCGACCGGCTCGAGGCCCTGTTCCCCGGCCGGCTCTACGTCGAGCTCGCACGGCGCGGCAATGCGGTCGAGGACGCGGCGGAGGGTGCGCTGATAGACCTCGCGTAC
>JAPSJS010000105.1 GCA_031178065.1 Altererythrobacter sp. | reverse complement strand
TGTGGCGGTCGAAGCGCGCGCCGCGCGGCGGCTCGGGCACCCAGGTCTCGGCGGTCACCGTCTCGCCTTCGCTGACATTGCCGCGATAGTCGATCTCGTGCCGGGTCACGACCCAGATATAGGAGTCGCGATGCGCGGGCGGCGCGACGGCACGCCAATGCGCCACCGCGACGTCCTGGATCCAGCGGACCCAGACGGCATTGTTGACATGGCCGAGCTCGTCGATGTCGTCGGGCCCGGCGGTGATTTCCTGCGTGAAGCGCACCATTGCGCCTTGACGTTTACGGCAACTGCGCCGTGCAGGAAAGCGGTTGCGCGCCCGGCGCAGTGAAGGTCATCTCGCGACCCTTGCCGCGCAGCTCATAGCCATCGCCGCGATACCAGATGCCCGATGCGGCGCGCTGCTGCTGAAGCCGCGCCAGCCGCTCGCCGCCGCGCAGCACGGTCACCCGGCCCCGGTCGGGATCGAAGCGCGCGGTCAGCCGTACCGCGCCCTCGCAGCGGTAGCGCGCGACCGAGCGATTGTCCTCGGTCGGCTCAGGCGTCGGCGTCGCCTCGCCGGGCTTGATGTCGGCGCTGTGGATCCGCCAGCGGCGCTGTTCGGCGGTTGAGCCGGGCACGTCCGCCACACGCCGCAGCGTGATCGTGCCGCGCATGTTGAACGGGCGGTTGCCCGCCTTGAGCCGGCCATAGGGCTGGACCGGCACGGCGACGTAACGGCTGCCCGCCGCCCCCTCGATCTCACCCGGCGCGCCGATATTGGCGTGATATTCGGCATAGCGATCGAAGCTGCGGACGAAGGCGGCAGCGCTCATGCCCGCCCGATCCGGCGCCCACAGGTCATAGGCCTGGCGGTAGCGGCCCGCTTCGATCAGGCCGTAATAGCGCTCCACCACCCGCGCCGCGCCCTGCGCCGATGCCTCGGGTTGCGGGGTCTCGTCCACCGGCGTGGTGTCGTTGTCGAGCCCGCCCGGCTCGCCTGGCGCGGGGGGATCGAGCGGCGCTGGGCTGGCGGTCTCCGCCGGCACCGGCGCGGCGGGATCGATCGTCATCGCGTTATCCTCGATCTCCCCGGGTGCGACGTCGTTCGTCGCATTGTCAGGCGCCTGCGCCGCCGGTCCACAGGCGGCGAGCATCACGGGAAGAAGCAGAAGAGCACGGCGCATGGGAACCTCGTTCGCGGCAAACCGCCTCAACGCCGTCTGCGCTCGCCCCGTTCCCTCAGTCGAACGCCATCCGCTCGTTGCCGACGAATCCCAGCCGGGTCACGCCCGCGCGTTTGACCGTGGTGAGCACCTTGGCGAAGCGTTCGTAGCGCGCGGCTTCGTCAGCCTTGAAGTGCAGCTCGCCATTTGCCGCGACGGTTGAGGCGAGCAGTGCCGGAAGCTCGGCATCGCTAATCGTCCGTCCGTCCCAGGCGAGACCGCCCGATGCGGAGATATCAAGCCGGTGCGGCATCACCACCTCGCCCGAGGGCGGGCCATTCGGCAAATCGACCGGGAGCTTGTGGGTCGCGGCGGGGATGGTGACGATCAGCATGATCAGCAACACCAGCAGCACGTCGATCAGCGGGGTCGTGTTGAGCGCGGAAATCGGCTCGGGCTCACGATAAGCAATGGAACGACGCATGGAGCACCTCCTATCGCTAGAGATGTTGCATCATCTCATATTCGGTGCCGAACACAAGCTCCTCAGCAGCTTTCGTACTTCCAATGCCGCTTCTTGCCCTCGCGGATCCATGCGATGGCGTCGGCGAGCCGCTTGTCGCGCGTCGCCGCCTGCTTGGCGCCGGCGATCCACTCGCAATAGTCGCGGCGCGCGCTGGGCGGGAAGGCATCGAACCTCTCGGCCGCAACCGGATCGCGGGCCAGCGCTTCGGCCAGCGCCTCGGGCACTTCAGCCTCGGGCTTTGGAGCCTTGGTCTCGCGCTTGGGAATCCCGCCCGACTCGATCAGCGCCATCGCCTCGCGCACCTGCGCTTCGAGCCCAGCTTCATCGGGCAGGTCGGCAAGCGATTCGATGCGGCCGAACTGGCCCATTGCCTCGCCTTCCTTGCCGGTCGGCATCTGGTCGCGATACCAGAAGCCGAAGCTCGCATGCGCCTTGAACGCCGCCATATGCGCGAGCGGGCGGCCGCGATGCGAAAAGGCGGGCATGCCCCATTTGACGCTTTCCTCGACATCGGGGCAGGCGGCGTGGATGCGCGCGCGGAGCCAAGCGAGGATCGGGCGGGCGAAATCGGCCTGCCGTTCGATATAGGCGTCGATCCGCGGGTCTTGTGGCATGCGCTCCCTTTCTGCGGAATGCTCCGCCGGAAGCGCGCTTCGGTCAAGCGTCAGGGATTCAGGGCAACCTCATCGCCATCGTCGAGTTCGCCGTCATCGATCGTGCCGTTGTCGAAATCTTCTTGCAGGTCGTCCTCGTCATCATCGTCGGCGTCGCTCTCGGCCACCTCTTCCTCGCCCACCTCGTCGGCGATCATCAGCAGTTCGTCCGCTTCCTCCTCGACGTCGATCTCTTCCCCGAGATCGGGGTTGAGGTCGGTCAGGATCGTGCCATCGGTCGGGCCGTCGCGCGTCGTTTCCAGGATCTCG
>JAPSJS010000074.1 GCA_031178065.1 Altererythrobacter sp. | reverse complement strand
GCATGCCCTCGTCGGCGCCGGTATGATCGGCGGCACTCTCGCCCACCTCGCAGCGATGAAGGAAATGGGCGACGTCGTCCTGTTCGACATCGCCGAGGGCATGCCCGCGGGCAAGGCGCTCGACCTCAGCCAGGCCGGCCCGGTCGAAGGCTTCGACGCGAACCTCAAGGGCACGAGCGACTACAAGGACATCGCCGGCGCCGATGTGGTGATCGTAACCGCGGGCGTGCCGCGCAAGCCGGGCATGAGCCGCGACGACCTGCTCGGCATCAACCTCAAGGTGATGAAGGCGGTCGGCGAAGGCATCAAGGCCAACTGCCCCGACGCTTTCGTGATCTGCATCACCAACCCGCTCGACGCGATGGTCTGGGCGCTGCGCGAATTCTCCGGCCTGCCGCACAACAAGGTCGTGGGCATGGCCGGCGTGCTCGACAGCGCGCGCTTTCGCCACTTCCTCGCCGAAGAGTTCGACGTTTCGATGGAAGACGTCACCGCGTTCGTGCTCGGCGGCCACGGCGACACCATGGTGCCGGTGCTCGAGTACTCGACCGTCGCCGGTATCCCGGTGCCCGACCTGATCAAGATGGGCTGGTCGACGCAGGAGAAGATGGACGCGATCGTCCAGCGCACCCGCAGCGGCGGCGGCGAGATCGTCCAGCTGCTCGGCAACGGCTCGGCTTACTACGCGCCGGCGACCAGCGCGATCCAGATGGCCGAGAGCTACCTCAAGGACAAGAAGCGCGTCCTCCCCTGCGCCGCGCATCTGACGGGCCAGTACGGCGTCGACGGCCTCTACGTCGGCGTGCCGATCGTGATCGGCGCCAACGGCGTCGAGCGCGTGGTCGAGATCCCGCTGGACGACGAGGCCAAGGCCGGCTTCCAGAAGAGCGTCGACGCGGTCAGGGAACTGCTGGCGGCGTGCAAGGGCATCGACGAGAGCCTGAAGTAATTCGTGAGTCCCCGCGAAGGCGGGGACCTCAGTCGGCCTCGCGCCAGTCTGCCTGAGACCCCCGCCTTCGCGGGGGATCGGAAAGGAAAAAATCAATGAGCATCCTCGTCGACAAGAACACCAAGGTCATCACCCAGGGCATGACCGGTGATACCGGCACGTTCCACACCCAGCAGGCGCTCGATTACGGGACGCAGATGGTTGCGGGCGTGACGCCGGGCAAAGGCGGGACCGAGCATATCGGCCTGCCGGTCTACAACACCGTCGCCGAGGCGAAGGCCGCGACCGGCGCGACCGCGAGCTGCATCTACGTGCCGCCGCCGTTCGCCGCGGACTCGATCCTCGAGGCGATCGACGCCGAGATCGAGCTGATCGTCGCCATTACCGAGGGCATTCCGGTGCTCGACATGGTCCGCGTGAAGCGCGCGCTCGACGGTTCGAAGTCGCGCCTGATCGGCCCGAACTGCCCCGGCGTGCTGACCCCCGGCGAGTGCAAGATCGGCATCATGCCGGGCTCGATCTTCCAGAAGGGCTCGGTCGGCGTCGTCAGCCGCTCCGGCACGCTGACCTACGAAGCCGTGCACCAGACCACGCAGGTCGGCCTCGGCCAGACCACCGCAGTCGGCATCGGCGGCGACCCGGTCAACGGCACCAACTTCATCGACGTGCTCGACCTGTTCCTCTCCGACGACGCGACCAAGTCGATCATCATGATCGGCGAGATCGGCGGCTCGGCCGAGGAAGAGGCGGCCGAGTTCATCGCGCACCAGGCGAAGAAGGGCCGCAAGAAGCCGATGGTCGGCTTCATCGCCGGCCGCACGGCCCCTCCCGGCCGCCGCATGGGCCACGCCGGCGCGATCGTCTCGGGCGGCCAGGGCGGCGCCGACGACAAGATCGCCGCGATGGAAGCCGCGGGCATCCGCGTCTCCCCCTCGCCCAGCGAACTCGGCACGACGCTGGACGCGATGCTGAAGGAACTGGCATAACCCGAGTCCCCGCGAAGGCGGGGACCTCAGGCCGCCCGATGACGGATGAGACCCGGCTATGTCTACATTCTCACCAACAAGCCGATGGGCGTCCTCTACATCGGAGTCACCGACGATCTGGCAAAGCGTGTCGAGCAGCATCGCTCAGGCGCGGTCTCGAGTTTTTCGAAGCAGTACAATTGCCACCGGCTGGTCTGGTTCGCGGAATTCGAGAACATTCACGATGCCCGCTCGTTCGAACGGCAAATGAAGAAATGGAATCGCGCGTGGAAAGTGGCTCGGATCGTCGAAATGAACCCGGAGTGGCGCGATCTGGCGGGCGACTTGTGACCGTATGCAGCTGGCCTGAGATCCCCGCCTTCGCGGGGAGTCGAAAATTGCCTGAGGCCCCCGCCTTCGCGGGGGCTCACGGAGATTCAAATGGGTAACGAGAGCCACGATTTTCTCCCCGAACTTTCCGATCAGGGAGGGCCGCAGCCGGGGCCGAGCTGGGACAATCCCCGCTGGCCGCTGACCGGGATCGATTCCGAGAGCGACCTGATCCAGGCGCTCGACCCGACGACGATGAAGATCGCGGTCAAGGCCGCGGCCGAGAAGGCGGGCAAGCCGACCGATCCCAAGGCGATCGAGGAAGCGGCGGCGGATTCGATCCGCGCCATGCTGCTCATCCGGCTCTACCGCGTGCGCGGGCACCTGGCGGCGGATCTCGATCCGCTCGGCCTCAGCAATCGCGAGCTGCCCGAGGATCTGCGGATCGAGTGGCACGGCTTCGCCGGGCAGGACGACAAGGAAGTCTACGTCGGCGGGCTGATGGGCCGCGACTGGCTGAAGGTCGGCGAACTCGCCGAGATCCTGCGCTCGAGCTACTGCGGCAAGGTCGGCCTCGAATACATGCACATCGCCGACGTCGAGGAACGGCGCTTCCTGCAGGAAAAGTTCGAAGGGCCGGAAGACGTCATCCAGTTCACGCCGGAGGGCAAGCGCGCGATCCTCGCCGCTGTCATCCGCGGCGAACAGTACGAGGCGTTCCTCGCCAAGAAGTACGTCGGCACCAAGCGCTTCGGCCTCGACGGCGGCGAGTCGATGATCCCCGCGCTCGAGGCGGTGATCAAGTACGGCGGACAGTCGGGCGTGCGCGAGATCATCTACGGCATGGCCCACCGCGGCCGGCTGAACGTGCTCGCGAACGTCATGGGCAAGCCTTACAAGGTGATCTTCCACGAATTCTCCGGCGGCAGCGCCAATCCGGAGGATGTCGGCGGATCGGGCGACGTGAAGTACCACCTCGGCACCAGCACCGATCGCGAGTTCGACGGCATCGACGTACACATGAGCCTTGTGCCCAACCCCTCGCACCTCGAGGCGGTGGACCCGGTCGTGCTCGGCAAGACGCGGGCCCAGCAGGCGATCCGCGACGACCTGAAGAAGCACGAGCAGGTCCTGCCTGTGCTGATCCACGGCGATGCGGCCTTCGCCGGCCAGGGCATCGTGTGGGAATGCTTCGGCTTCTCCGGCGTCGCCGGCTACAACACCGGCGGCTGCATCCACTTCGTCATCAACAACCAGATCGGGTTTACGACGAGCCCCAAGTTCGCGCGCTCCTCGCCCTACCCGTCCGACGTTGCCAAGGGCGTCCAGGCCCCGATCCTGCACGTCAACGGCGACGATCCGGAGGCGGTGACCTTCGCCTGCAAGCTGGCGGTCGAATACCGCCAGCGCTTCGGCCGCGACATCGTGATCGACATGTGGTGCTATCGCCGCTTCGGGCATAACGAAGGCGACGAGCCCAAGTTCACCCAGCCGCTGATGTACGATGCGATCAAGAACCATCCGAAAGTCAGCGAGATCTACGCTGCGCGGCTGGTCGAGCAGGGCGTGATCGACCAGGGCGAGCGCGACAAGCTGAGCGCCGAGTTCGTCGACACGCTGGAACAGGAGTTCGAGGCGGCCAAGAGCTACAAGCCCAACGAGGCCGACTGGTTCGGCGGCCGCTGGACCGGGCTCAACAAGCCGGCCGATCCGGAAACCGCGCGCCGCAACATCGATACGGGCGTGGAGCGCAAGCTGTTCGATAGCCTCGGCCGCACGCTCACCGGCGTGCCTGAGGATCTCACGATCCACAAGACACTGGGCCGCGTGCTCGATGCCAAGCGCAAGATGTTCGAAAGCGGCCAAGGCTTCGACTGGGCGACGGCGGAGGCGCTCGCGTTCGGCAGCCTGGTGACCGAAGGTTTCGGCGTGCGCCTGTCGGGCCAGGATTCGGGCCGCGGCACGTTCAGCCAGCGCCACGCGGTCTGGGTCGACCAGACCGATGAGCGCAAGTACATCCCGCTCACCCAACTCCCGCACGGCAAGTTCGAGGTCTACGACAGCCCGCTGAGCGAATACGGCGTGCTCGGCTTCGAGTACGGGTTCGCATCGGCCGACCCGAAGACGCTGGTGCTGTGGGAAGCGCAGTTCGGCGACTTCGCCAACGGCGCGCAGATCACGATCGACCAGTACATCGCCGCGGGCGAGGTCAAGTGGCTGCGCGCGAACGGGCTCGTGATGCTGCTGCCGCACGGCTACGAAGGCCAGGGGCCGGAGCATTCCTCCGCTCGCCTCGAGCGGTTCCTGCAGCTCTGCGCGAACGACAATATCCAGGTGTGCAACATCACCGTGCCGGCGAACTACTTCCACGTCCTGCGCCGGCAGATGAAGCGCTCGTTCCGCAAGCCGCTGATCATCATGACGCCCAAGTCGCTGCTGCGGCACCCGATGGCCAAGAGCAGCGCGGACGAGTTCCTGGGCGAAAGCCACTTCCGCCGCATCGTCAGCGACACGGCGGATATCGCCGACGAGACAATCCGCCGCCTCGTGCTATGTTCGGGCAAGGTCGCCTACGACCTGATCGAGAAGCGCGACGAGGAAGGGCTGGACGATGTGTCGATCGTGCGAATCGAGCAGCTCTATCCCTTCCCCGGCGAAGCGCTCGCGCTGCGTCTCGGCCGGATGACCAATCTCGAAGATGTGATCTGGTGCCAGGAGGAGCCGAAGAACAATGGCGCCTGGTTCTTCGTCGAGGGCCAGATCGAGGAAGCGCTCGCATCTGCCGGGCATCAGGGCATGCGGCCGCGCTATGCCGGGCGCGAGGTCGCGGCCTCCCCCGCAACCGGGCTCGCCAAGCGGCATGAGGAGCAGCAGCGCTGCCTCGTCTCGATGGCGCTCGGACTGAACGATGGCGGCGAGGCCGCGCGCAATGGCAAGACTGCCGGCAAGAAGAAGGCTTGAGGAACGCGAATATGGCCAGCGAAGTCAAAGTCCCCACGCTCGGTGAATCGGTCACCGAAGGCACGATCGGCGAGTGGCTGAAAAAGCCCGGCGATGCGGTGAAGGTCGACGAGCCGATCGTCAGCCTCGAGACCGACAAGGTCGCAGTTGAAGTCCCCTCGCCCGTCGGCGGCATCCTGGGCGAACAGAAGTTCGCCGTGGGCGATACGGTCGAGGTCGGCGCGGTGATCGCCGTGATCGAGGACGACGTGGCTGCGGGTGAGAGCACCAAGGTCGAACCGCGGCAGGAGAAGGCTCCCGAACAGCCGGCGGACGAGAAGGCGGACAAGCCCGCCCCCGCGCCCGCCGCCGCCAAGGAAGCCGCCCCGGTCGACACCCAGACGCTGTCCCCCGCGGTGCGCCGCGCGGTGCTGGAGCACGGGGTGGACCCGACCACGATCAAGGGCACGGGCAAGGACGGCCGCCTGACCAAGGAAGACGTGCTCGCCGCCGCCGAAGCCAAGAAGGGCGGCGCGGACACGATCGACGACGCCGCGCCGGCGCAGGCGAAGATCGACATTCCTGCCCCCGCGGCCGAAGGCGAGCGGCGCGAGGAACGCGTCAAGATGACGCGGATGCGCCAGACGATCGCCAAGCGGCTCAAGAGCGCGCAGGAGAACGCGGCGCTGCTCACGACCTTCAACGACTGCGACATGAGCGCGGTGATCGAGGCGCGCGAGAAGTACAAGGACCTGTTCGCCAAGAAGCACGACATCAAGCTCGGCTTCATGGGCTTCTTCGCCAAGGCCGCGTGCCTCGCGCTGAAGGACGTGCCTTCGGTCAACGCCTATATCGAAGGCGACGAGATCGTCTATCACGACTACGTCGACATTTCGGTTGCGGTCAGCGCGCCCAACGGGCTCGTCGTGCCGGTGGTGCGCGACGCCGACCGCAAGGGATTCGCCCAGATCGAGAAGGACATCGCCGACTTCGGCAAGCGCGCCCGCGAAGGCACGCTGACGATGGACGACATGAAGGGCGGCACCTTCACCATCTCCAACGGCGGCGTGTTCGGCAGCCTGATGTCGACCCCGATCATCAATCCGCCGCAGAGCGCCGTGCTCGGCCTGCATCGGATCGAGGACCGTGCCGTCGTGGTCGATGGCGAGATCGTGGTGCGCCCGATGATGTATATCGCGCTCTCCTACGACCATCGCCTGATCGACGGCCGCGAGGCGGTGACCGCCCTGAAGATCATGAAGGAAGCGATCGAGGATCCGACACGGATGCTGATCGACCTTTGAGGTAACGAGATGGGGATCGTCTATAGTCTAATTCGAGTACGACCGGAGAGTGTCGCGACCCTGCGGGACCGACCTCGTGCCGTTGCCGAATTCGTTTATGGTGATCCCGATATCTATGAAGCTCCCGCGCCAAGTTTCTTGGCTCGCCTATTCGGACTCACACCGAAGGCAGATAAACATCCAGTGCCGGAGCGCCGGGAAGGCGATGAAGGTGACCTCGATAAGGCGTGGCACATTGTTCACTACCTTCTAACCGGCGCGACGAACGTCAGTGACAGCCCTCTCAATTTGATCGCCGACGAGAGGGATCGATTGGCAGAAATCGACCTCGGCTACGGACCACCGTTCGTTGTCGCCCCGGAGCAGGTTGCTGAATTTTCCAATGCTGCTCAAGCCATCACTGACCAGGCATTTTTCGCTCGCCTTGTTCCGGACGAAATGCCGCTGGAAGAGCTATACCTCGGAGACTCGGTTCGCGAAAATCCCGAGGAAATGGCCGGGTACGCGCTCGAAAAGTTTCACCTTCTCCGCGACTTTGTAGCTGTGGCGAGCGCCGATGGCGAAGCGATAATCACCTATTACTGCTGAGAGAGTTTGGATGGCTGACCAGAACTACGACTACGACGTCCTCGTTATCGGTGCCGGACCCGGCGGCTATGTCGCGGCGATCCGCGCGGCGCAGCTCGGGCTGAAGACGGCCTGCGCGGAGAGCCGCGAGACGCTTGGCGGCACCTGTCTCAACGTCGGCTGCATCCCCTCCAAGGCGATGCTCCACGCAAGCGAGTATTTCGATGCCGCGGCGAACGGCGCGATGGCGAAGATGGGCGTCGAGGTCAGCCCCAGGCTCAACCTCGAGGCCATGCACGGCCAGCGCCAGGACGCGGTCAAGCAGCTCACCGGCGGGATCGAGTTCCTGTTCAAGAAGAACAAGGTAACCTGGCTCAAGGGCCGCGCCGCGTTCGAGGATGCGCACACCGTGAAGGTCGGCGATGAGACGGTGACGGCGAAGAACGTCGTAATCGCCACCGGCTCCTCGGTGACCGAGCTCAAGGGCGTCGAGGTCGACAACGACAAGGGCGTGGTGGTCGACAGCACCGGCGCGCTCGAGCTCGCCAAAGTGCCCAAGAAGATGGTCGTGATCGGCGGCGGCGTAATCGGGCTGGAACTCGGCTCGGTCTGGCGCCGCCTCGGCGCCGAGGTCACCGTGGTCGAATTCCTCGACCAGCTCCTCCCCGGCATGGACGGCGACGTGCGCAAGGAAGCGGCCAAGATCTTCAAGAAGCAGGGCATGGAACTGCGCCTCTCGACCAAGGTCACCGGCTGCACGGTCAAGGGCAAGAAAGCGACGCTGACGCTCGAACCCGCGAACGGCGGCGACAGCGAGACGCTGGAGGCCGACTGCGTGCTCGTCTCGATCGGGCGGCGGCCGAACACCGAGGGACTCGGGCTCGATGCGATCGGGCTGGAGCCGAACCAGCGCGGCCAGATCGAGACCGACCATGATTTTCGCACGAAGGTCGACGGCGTCTGGGCGATCGGCGACGTTATCCCCGGCCCGATGCTGGCGCACAAGGCCGAGGACGAAGGCATTGCGGTCGCGGAGAACATCGCCGGGCAGACCGGCATCGTGAATCACGCGGTGATCCCGAGCGTCGTCTACACCTGGCCCGAGATCGCCGGCGTCGGCCTGACCGAGGAGCAGGCTGTCGAAAAGGCAGGTGGGGAAAAGGGCGCGGTCAAGGTCGGCAAGTTCCCGATGCTCGCCAACAGCCGCGCCAAGACCAACCACGAGCCCGAGGGCTTCGTGAAGGTGATCGCCGATGCCGAAACCGACCGCGTGCTCGGCGTCTGGTGCATCGCCAGCGTCGCCGGCACGATGATCGCCCAGGCCGCCCAGGCGATGGAATTCGGCGCCACCAGCGAGGACATCGCCTACACCTGCCACGCCCACCCGACGCACAGCGAGGCGATCAAGGAAGCGGCGATGGCGGTCACCGGCAAGCCGATCCATATGTAACCGGCAGCACGGTTCCGACGCGGGCGTTTCGTTTCGCGCTGGAACCGAACGCCTACCCGGCTATATCTGCATCCAGGGCAACAGGATGCAGCGATCCATGGCGATCGGTCGAATTGCCGCATTGGTGGCCCTCGTGGCCGCATTCGCACTGACGGGCTGCAAGAAGGATGCACCCGCCGGCCCTCCCCCGCGGGCGCAGGGCACGATCCAGGTACCGCCGCAATCCTCCGTCATCGCCGTGCCGGTCACGGCCGATCTGTCCGCGCTCAGCGCCGCGCTCGAGCGGGAAGTGCCGCGCACGCTGTGGACGATCGACCGCAAGGGGGAGACCTGCGTCGCCTCCGAGCGGGTAGAGGTCGCCTTCGTCAAGCTCAAGACGCCGCGGATCAAGTGCGACATCGTCGGCCAGGTGACGCGCGGGCGGCTAACGTTCGAAGGGCGCGGGCAGCGGATCGTGGTCACCATGCCGATCCACGCCGAAGTGCGCGCCCAGGACATCGCCGGCGTCTTCAAGCAGGAGACCGCGACCGGCGACGCGCGGGTGCGCGCGGTGGTCGATATCGCACTGAACCGGGACTGGAGCCCGCGCGGCACGGTCGACATCCAGTACGACTGGACCGATGCGCCGCACATCGACTTCCTCGGCCAGCGCATCGAATTCACCAGCAGCGCCGACGCCAAGCTCAAAGGCGTGGTGGCGCGGCTGGAGCGCACGCTGCCGCGCGAGATCGCCAAAGTGCAGCTCCGCAGCGAGGTCGAACGGCTGTGGAGCAAGGCCTTCACCTCGCTCCAGCTCAACGAGTCGAACCCGCCGGTGTGGATGCGCATCACCCCGCAGGAGCTGCAGTACGGCGGCTTCACGCTCTCGGGCAAGCGGATCGAGCTGCAACTCGGCATGAAGGCGCGCACCGAAACTTTCGTCGGCGATCGGCCCGCCGATCCGGCCGCCACGCCTCTTCCGCCGCTGCGCCAACTCGAGGAGGAGCCCGGCAAGCTGGTGTTCTTCATCCCCGTGATCGCAGATTATGCGCAGCTCGAACCCGTGATCGCCGAGGCGCTCGCAAAGCGCGCGCAGCGGCCCTTCGCCCTCCCCGGCATCGGCGCGGTGGACGCACGCTTCGGCGAGATCGACGCCTACGGCACGACCGGTGGCCGCCTGGCGGTGGGCGTCACGTTCACCGCCACGCCGCGCGACCGCGCACTCGGCGCCGCCAGCGGCACCGTCTGGCTGACGGCCAGGCCTGTCAACGCGGAGAACTCGCGCGAGGTTTCGTTCCGCGATCTCGAAGTCACCGGCGATACGAACCGCACGGGCGCGGATCTGCTGCTCGACCTCGCCAATTCTCCGGGCTTCTCCCAGACGATCGCGCTGGCGCTCGCGCAGAATTTCGAGAAGGACTACGACCGGCTCCTGGCCAGGATCGGACGCGCGATCGAAAGCAAGCGCGAAGGTGACCTGCTGATCCGCGCACGGATCGAGGAAGTGCAGACCGGCCGCCTCACCGCGGCGGGACAAGGGCTCTACCTGCCGGTCCGCGGCACGGGGACGGCGTCGATCACGCTCGCCCCGCGGTGAGCCTCGGCGCTTGCAAATCAGGCCCGTTTGCCCATGCTGCGGCGCGAACGGGAGATAAGATCGAATGATTCCGACATTGACCGACCAGCCGGGCGCAATCGCGCTCGCGGCGCAGATCCGCAGCGGGGCGCTGTCGCCGCTCGAGGCGGTCGATGCGGCGATCGCGCGGATCGAGGATCGGGACATGCAGATCGATGCAGTCGTGGTCCTGGATTTCGAGCGCGCGCGCGAAACGGCCGAGGCACTCGACGGCCAGACGCCGGGCGAGGATCGCCCGCTGTTCGGCGTGCCGATGACGATCAAGGAAAGCTTCGACATCGCGGGCCTGCCGACCTCGTGGGGACACGAGCAGTTCGCCGGAAACATCGCGAAACGCGACGCACGGATCGTGCAGAAGCTCAAGGCGGCGGGCGTGATCTTCATCGGCAAGACCAACGTGCCGCCCGACCTGGCCGACTGGCAGTCGCGCAACCCGGTCTACGGCCGTACCCGTAATCCGCACGACACCTCGCGCAGCCCGGGCGGCTCCTCCGGAGGCTCGGCGGCAGCGGTCGCAAGCGGCATGGTGCCGTGCGAGTACGGCACCGACATCGGCGGATCGGTCCGTGTGCCGGCGCACTTCTGCGGGGTCTGGGGGCACAAGACGAGTTGGGGCCTCATATCGAAGCACGGCCACGATCATCCGATGATGGCCGGCAGCGACGCGCACGACGGCGCGCTTTCGATCGCCGGGCCGCTCGCGCGCAATGCCGAGGATCTCGCCCTCCTGCTGCAGTTGACCGCATCGATCCCGATGCACGCGAGCGGCAAGCGGCTCGCCGATTGCCGGCTGCTGCTGGTGACCGACTATCCGGGAAGCCCGGTCGACGCCGCAGTGCTCGGTCCGATCGAGGCGGCGGTCGCGGCGCTGGAAGCCGCAGGCGTGCGAGTGGAGCGCACGACCGACCTGCTGCCCGATCTCGCCCGGCAGCAGCAGGACTACATGAAGATGCTCAACATCGCGATGGCACGCGGCATGCCCGCGCCCGACGGCAAGCGCGCCACCGCGACCGACTGGTTC
>JAPSJS010000073.1 GCA_031178065.1 Altererythrobacter sp. | reverse complement strand
GGCTTCTCCGGTGGGACCTGGTCGCGCGTGTTCGTGCCGGACGAGGAGGATACCGTCTCGGTCAACCAGTTCGATCCGGCGACCGGCACGTTTCGCAATGATCGCTATCTCCTCGGCCGCGGCGCGATGACGGAGGCCCGCGCCGCGCGCGATGCCTATACGCCGCCCCAGTGCGGCGCGCCCGAGGCCGCGAGCAACGTCGCCGATCTGCAGTCTGGCGTGACCAGCCTGCTCCCCGCGGCGCCGAACGAGCGACTGGTCTATTCCTGCGAGGCAAAGCGATAAGGTACTACGGCCGGGGGCCGAGTCGGGTTGCATCGCAGCAAGGCCGGTGCTAGGCGCGCGCCAGCTTTGCCGGGTGCGGTCCGTCCGCTCATACCGGCATGGCGATGCACCGCTATTTTCCGGACCTTCAAAGGACGAGAGACGCGTGGAGATTTCCGCCGGTATTCAGGCTAGCCTGTCAGGGCGTTATGCCTCGGCATTATTCGACCTTGCCGCCGAGCAAGGCACGGTCACGGCCGTCGAATCGGACCTTGCCAAGCTGTCCGAGGCACTCGCCGAATCGAGCGATCTGCGCGCCGCGACCACCAACCCTGAGCTCAGCCGCAAGGCGCAGGGCGCGGCCATGGCCGGCCTCGTGAAGCTGCTCGGCCTCAGCGAGTTGACCGGCAACTTCCTCGGCGTGCTCGCCGCCAACCGCCGGCTGGGTAAGCTGCCCGCGATCATCCGCGCCTTCCGCGCGATCGCCGCCGCGCAGCGCGGGGAGGTTACGGCCGAAGTCACCAGCGCCCACGCGCTGACCGACGCGCAGCTTGCCGCGCTCAAGGACAAGTTGACCGCGCGCGAAGGGCGCACGGTCCTGCTCGACACCAGCGTCGATCCCGACCTCCTCGGCGGGCTGGTCGTCACCATCGGTTCGAAGCGGATCGACGGCTCGATCCGCACCCGCCTCAATTCTCTTGCCCAAGCCATGAAGGGCTGACGCCAAAAGGCTCGAAGGAAGACACGAACATGGAAATCCGCGCCGCAGAAATCTCCAAGGTCATCAAGGACCAGATCGCCAACTTCGGCACCGAAGCCGAAGTCAGCGAAGTCGGCTCCGTCCTTTCGGTCGGTGACGGCATCGCCCGCATCCACGGCCTCGACAAGGTTCAGGCCGGCGAGATGGTCGAATTCGCCAACGGCGTTCAGGGCATGGCGCTCAACCTCGAGGCCGACAACGTCGGCGTCGTGATCTTCGGCTCCGACGCCGAGATCAAGGAAGGCGACACGGTCAAGCGCACGGGAACGATCGTGGACGTGCCGGTCGGCCGCGGCCTGCTCGGTCGCGTGGTCGATGCGCTGGGCAACCCGATCGACGGCAAGGGCCCGATCGAAAGCGCCGAGCGCCGCCGCGTCGAGGTCAAGGCGCCGGGCATCATCCCGCGCGAATCGGTTTCCGAACCGGTCCAGACCGGCCTCAAGGCGATCGACGCGCTCGTTCCCGTCGGCCGCGGCCAGCGCGAGCTGATCATCGGCGACCGCCAAACCGGCAAGACCGCGGTCGCGATCGACACCTTCATCAACCAGAAGGAAGCCAACCAGGGCGACGACGAGGGCAAGAAGCTCTACTGCATCTACGTCGCCGTCGGCCAGAAGCGCTCGACCGTCGCGCAGATCGTCCGCCAGCTCGAGGAAAACGGGGCGATGGAATATTCCATCGTCGTCGCCGCGACCGCTTCCGAGCCCGCCCCGCTGCAGTACCTCGCGCCCTACACCGGCTGCGCGATGGGCGAGTTCTTCCGCGACAACGGCATGCACGCCGTGATCGTGTACGACGACCTTTCCAAGCAGGCCGTCGCCTATCGCCAGATGTCGCTGCTGCTGCGCCGCCCGCCGGGCCGCGAAGCTTATCCGGGCGACGTGTTCTACCTTCACAGCCGCCTGCTCGAGCGCGCGGCCAAGATGAACAAGGCCGAAGGCGGCGGTTCGCTGACCGCGCTGCCGATCATCGAAACGCAGGCGGGCGACGTGTCGGCCTACATCCCGACCAACGTGATCTCGATCACCGACGGGCAGATCTTCCTCGAGACCGGCCTGTTCTATCAGGGTGTTCGCCCGGCCATTAACGTCGGCCTCTCGGTGTCGCGCGTGGGCGGTGCCGCCCAGACCAAGGCGATGAAGAAGGTCTCCGGCTCGATCAAGCTGGAGCTCGCGCAGTACCGCGAAATGGCGGCCTTCGCGCAGTTCGGCTCGGACCTCGACGCCGCGACGCAGAAGTTGCTCAACCGCGGTGCGCGCTTGACCGAGCTGCTCAAGCAGCCGCAGTTCAGCCCGATGCCGTTCGAGGAGCAGACCGTCTCGATCTTCGCCGGCACCACCGGCTATCTCGACGCGATTCCGACGAACCGGGTGACCGAGTATGAGGCCGCGATGCTGAGCTACATGCGCAGCGAACACGCCGACGTGCTCAAGGACATCCGCGAGAGCGGCAAGTTTGAGGACGATGTGAAGAACCGCACGGTGAAGGCGCTCGACACCTTCGCCAAGCAGTTCGCTTAAGGGCCGTCGCCCCGGCGAAAGCCGGGGTCTCGTGCCGCTAGGTACGATCTGGATGATAGCTACCCCGGCTCCCTGGGGTGACGAGAAAGAGAAACGAGAGTGGCTTCACTCAAGGAACTCAAGGGCCGGATCAACTCGGTCAAATCGACCCAGAAGATCACCAAGGCCAAGCAGATGGTCGCGGCGGCGAAACTGCGCAAGGCGCAGGCCGCGGCGGAAGCCGCGCGCCCTTATGCCGAGCGGCTTTCGGCGGTCATGGCCTCGCTCGCGGGCAAGGTCGGCGATAGCGATAGCGCGCCCAGGCTGCTGGCTGGTACCGGGTCGGACAAGCGCCACCTGCTGGTGGTGGTCAACACCGACAAGGGCCTGTGCGGCGGTCTCAACGCCAACGTGGTCAAGGCGGCCAAGATCAAGGCGCGCGCGCTGATTGCCGAGGGCAAGGACGTCACGTTCTACCTCGTCGGCAAGAAGGGCCGCGCACCGATCAAGCGCGACTATGCCGACCGCATCGAGCAGAACTTCGACACCAGCACGGTGCGCGATCCGGGCTTCGGTGAAGCCGAAGCGATCGCCGACGAACTGATCGCGATGTACGAGGCGGGCAAGTTCGACGTCGCCCACCTCGTCTATCCGATCTTCAAGTCCGCGCTGGCGCAGGACCCGACCGTGCAGCAGTTGATCCCCGTCCCCGCCCCACGCGCGGAAACGGAATCCAGCGCTTCTGAGGCGGTGGTGGAATACGAGCCCGACGAGGAAGCGATCCTCGAGGAATTGCTGCCGCGCTACGTCAAGACGCAGGTGTTTGGCGCACTGCTGGAAATCGCCGCTTCCGAACAGGGCGCGTCGATGACCGCGATGGACAACGCAACGCGCAACGCGGGCGAGCTGATCAACAAGCTCACCATCCAGTACAACCGCAGCCGCCAGGCCGCGATCACCACCGAACTCATCGAAATCATCGCCGGCGCCGAAGCGCTCTAAGGCCAGCTACCGGAACACTATCGTGAAAAAGATCGCTCTCCTCCTCCCCGTCCTCGTCCTCGCCGCCTGCGGCCAGGAACCGGCGCCCGAACCGGCGCCGACGCAGATCCCCACTGCACCCGCAACGCCGTCGCTGCCGGCGCCGGATCAGGAGCTCCTCACCGGCATTCTCGCCGAGGCATGCCCCGAGCTCAAGCCGGTCAACACCGCCGTCTGCAAGCGCGCCGGGTTCGGTTCGACCGACGTGATCTGCGAATACGGCCTCGGCGAAGACGAATACCTCCGCAACAAGGCGACGCTTACGTCCGGCGAAGGCGAGTGGGTACTCGCCGATCCCGAAACCGTTTGCGCCCAATAACCCGCTAGGCAGGACAGACATCATGGCCACCGCACCTGTACTCAACCAGACCACGAATGGCACCATCAGCCAGGTCATCGGCGCCGTCGTCGACGTGACCTTCGAAGGTGAGCTGCCGGCGATCCTCTCCGCGCTCGAAACGAAGAATGGCGACAACACGCTGGTGCTCGAGGTTGCGCAGCACTTGGGCGAGAACACCGTCCGCACGATCGCGATGGATGGCACCGACGGTCTCGTCCGCGGCCAGGAAGTGGTCAGCACCGGTTCGCAGATTACGGTTCCCGTCGGCCCGAAGACGCTGGGCCGCATCATGAACGTGATCGGTGAGCCGATCGACGAGCGCGGCCCGATCGGGGCCGAGCAGCGCGCGCCGATTCACGCCGAAGCCCCGCTGTTCGTCGACCAGTCGACCGAAGCGGCGATCCTCGTCACCGGCATCAAGGTCATCGACCTGCTCGCGCCCTATGCGCGCGGCGGCAAGATCGGCCTGTTTGGCGGCGCCGGCGTGGGCAAGACCGTGCTCATCCAGGAGCTGATCAACAACATCGCCAAGGGCCACGGTGGCGTTTCGGTGTTCGCCGGCGTGGGTGAGCGTACCCGCGAGGGCAACGACCTCTATCACGAGTTCCTCGACGCCGGCGTCATCGCCAAGGACGCCGAGGGCAACGCGACCAGCGAAGGCTCCAAGGTGGCCCTCGTGTTCGGCCAGATGAACGAGCCGCCGGGCGCCCGCGCCCGCGTCGCGCTTTCGGGCCTGACGATGGCCGAATACTTCCGCGACGAGGAAGGCCAGGACGTGCTGTTCTTCGTCGACAACATCTTCCGCTTCACGCAGGCGGGTTCGGAAGTGTCGGCGCTGCTCGGCCGCATTCCGTCGGCGGTGGGCTACCAACCGACGCTGTCGACCGACATGGGCAACCTGCAGGAACGCATCACCTCGACCAACAAGGGTTCGATCACCTCGGTCCAGGCGATCTACGTGCCCGCGGACGACCTTACCGACCCGGCGCCCGCGACGTCGTTCGCCCACTTGGACGCGACCACGACCCTGAACCGCGCGATCTCCGAGCTAGGCATCTACCCGGCCGTCGACCCGCTCGACTCGACCAGCCGCGTGCTCGAGCCGCGCGTCGTCGGCCAGGAGCACTACGATACCGCGCGCAGGGTTCAGGAAACGCTGCAGAAGTACAAGAGTCTGCAGGACATCATCGCCATTCTGGGCATGGATGAGCTGTCGGAAGAGGATAAGATCACCGTCGCCCGCGCGCGCAAGATCCAGCGCTTCCTCAGCCAGCCGTTCCACGTGGCCGAGGTGTTCACCAACATCCCCGGCGAATTCGTGCAGCTTGAGGACACAATCAAGTCGTTCAAGGCTGTCGTCGAAGGCGAGTACGACCACCTGCCGGAAGCCGCCTTCTACATGGTCGGCGGCATCGACCAGGTCGTCGCCAAGGCCAAGAAGCTGGCCGACGAGGCGTAAGCAAATAGCCCTCTCCCCTCGAGGGGAGAGGGTTGGGAGAGGGGGACTCGCGCTGCACCCCCTCTCAACTCCGACTAGCCGCTGACGCGGCAAGTCTGCGTATCTCTCCCCTGAAGGGGAGAGAGATATGAGGTAGACGATGGCACTGCATTTCGAACTCGTGACCCCGGCAAAGCTCGTCCGCAGCGAGGACGTCCACATGGTGGTCGTCCCCGGCGCGGAAGGCGAGTTCGGCGTGCTGGAAGGCCACGCACCGTTCATGTCGACGATCCGCGACGGCGCCGTGCAGGTCTACAAGACCGAAGGCGCCGCGCCAGAAGAGATCCAGGTCCGCGGCGGCTTCGCCGAAGTGGGGGAGAACGGCCTCACCGTCTTGGCGGAGCGCGTGGAAGGCTGACGGCCTTCGACGGATCGGAACCGAAGAGGGGCGGCTGCGAAGCCGCCCTTTTTTTTTGTGCCACCCTTCGCCATCCTACGCCCGCCGGACCCTCCTGACGCCCCCGCCCAGCGCACGCGACGAACGCTCCGCACCATCGTTAATGCCGGCGTCACAATTTCGCGCTCATGCGGAAGGTGTGATTTCCGCCCTTCCCTTCCGGCTGGCTCTGCTCGCCGCGGTCCTCCTCGCGCTCGTGTCCTGCGGACCGCGGGTGGACATCCACTATATCCCCACGCCCGAGCCCGTGGTCGAGGCCATGCTGGAAATGGCCGAGATCGGCGAAGGGGACGTGCTCTACGATCTCGGCTCCGGCGACGGCCGCATTCCGATCACGGCCGCGAAGCGGTTCGGCGTCCGCGCGGTCGGGATCGAGATCGATCCGCAGCTTATCAAGGTCGCGCGGCGGAACGCCGAGGAAGCAGGCGTCTCCCATCTGGTGGAATTCCGCGAGTCCGACCTGTTCGCGACCGACTTCTCCGATGCCGACGTGGTGACACTCTATCTAGGCGACATGCTCAATCTGCGCCTGCGGCCGCAACTGCTCGAACAGCTCGAACCCGGCGCGCGCGTGGTGAGCCACGACTTCAACATGGGCGACTGGACGCCCGAGGAACGCCGCGTGGTCGCGAACCGCCCGGTCTTCAAATGGACCGTGCCTGAAACCTTCATCCCCGGCTTCGGCGGCGTGGACTAGCGCTTCCCGCGCGTCCGGGAGACATCAGGCCTTCCCCTTCTCCGCTTTCTTCTTCTTCATCGTGTCGTGGAATCGGTCGGCCCAGCCGGGCTTCACCAGTTGTTCGCCGCGGACCATGCGCAGCTCGCCGTCCGCAACGTCGCGGCTGACGGCGCTGCCGGCCGCCACGATCGCATCGGCCCCGATCTTCACCGGCGCGATCAGCGCGCTGTTCGAGCCGATGAAAGCGCGCGGGCCGATCACCGTCTTATATTTGAAGTAGCCGTCGTAGTTGCAGGTGATCGTGCCCGCGCCAATGTTGGCGCCCGCCCCCACCTCGGCATCCCCGAGGTAGGTCAGGTGGTTGGCCTTGGCGCCCTCGCCCAGCACCGCCTTCTTCATCTCCACGAAGTTGCCGACCTTGCTGCCCTTGTCCATCACCGCGCCCGGGCGTAGCCGCGCGAAGGGGCCGACTTCGCAGCCAGGTCCGATCGAGGCGCCCTCGATATGGCTGAACGCGCGGATCGTCGCGCCATCGGCAACCTTGGCACCGGGGCCGAACACCACGCTGGGCTCGATCGTCACGTCCCGTCCGATCTCCGTATCCCAACTGAAGAACACCGTCTCGGGCGCCCGCAGCGAGGCGCCGTTCGCCATCGCCTCCTCGCGCTTCAGCGCCTGCCACTGGGCCTCGGCGCGGGCGAGCTCGGCGCGGCTGTTAATGCCCGCAACCTCGTCCGGATCGTCGGTCACGACCACCGCGCTGTGCCGCCCGTCGGCGTTCGCGACGTTGACCACATCGACGAGGTAGTACTCGCCCTGGCTGTTGTCGTTGCCCACCCGTGCCAGCAGGTCGAACATATCCGCCGCCCGCGCCGCCATCAGCCCTGAATTACAGAGCTGGCAGGCGCGCTCCTTCTCGTCCGCATCCTTGTGCTCGACCATCTTCGTGATCCGCCCGTCCGCATCGGCGATCACGCGGCCGTACTGCAGTGCATCGGCAGGTTCGAACCCGAGCACGACCACCGCGGGCTTGTCCTCTGCATGAAGCCGGTCGAGCATCATCCGCATGGTCTGCGCGCGCACAAAAGGCACGTCGCCGTAGAGGATCAGCACGTCGCCCTCGAACCCTTGGAGGCTCGCCTGCGCCTGCTGCACCGCATGGCCGGTGCCGAGCTGCGGCTCCTGCAGGCAGGCCTCCGCACGGTCGCCGAGCGCCGCTTCGAGCTGCTCGCGCCCGCTGCCGACGACGACGACCGTCTTCGCGGGAGCGAGCTCCGCAGCCGAGGCCATCAGGTGATCGAGCATCGGACGGCCGGCGATCGGGTGGAGGACCTTGTGCAGATCCGATTTCATGCGGGTACCCTTGCCCGCGGCGAGGATGATCGTGGCAAACTCTCTCATGCGCGCGGCCATGCCAGCAAACGCTTGCGGTTTGAAGAACCATCCGTCAGGTCGTGCCGCATGGCGGATTTCCCCTTCGACATCGTCGGCTTCGATCTGGACGGCACACTGCTGGAGACGCACCGCGATCTCGGCGCCGCGGTCAACCATGCGCTCGCGCTCGGCGGCTTCGCCAGCGTGCCGGCGGACAGCGCCAAGGACCTGATCGGCGGCGGTGCCAAGATCATGCTCAAGCGCGCGATCGACGATCAGGGCGGTCTGCCCGAGGACGAGTTCCACACGCTCTACAAGCAGATGCTCGCCTTCTACGGCGACAATCACGCGGTCCACACGCGGCCCTACCCCGGCGCGGTCGAGATGCTCGACGAGCTGGTCGCGCGCGGCGTGCGGGTAGGCGTGGTGACCAACAAGTTCGAACAGTTCGCGCGCGCCATTCTCGGCACGCTGGAGCTGGTCGACCGGTTCGACTGCGTCATCGGCGGCGACACCATGGGCAAGGGGCGCGCCAAGCCGGCGCCGGACCCGATCCTGCACGCGCGCGAATGCTGCGGCGGCGGGCGCATGGTCTATATCGGCGACAGCTCCTACGACGTGCGCGCCGCCCGCGCGGCGGAAGTTCCGGTGATCGCCGCCTGCTACGGCTACTGCGACAAGCCGCGCGACGAGCTCGGCGCCGATGCCTCGATCGATTCCCTTAGCGAACTGATCCCGGTGCTGGAGAGGCTCTGAGGCCCCGCGCCGCCTATAACGTCATGCAATCAGGCGAATCGCCAGTGGCCTGAGACCCCCGGCCTGCGCTGGGCTCCCGCCCCCGTTGCCCCTACGGCATCGCGCCCCATCGCACATGCAGTTGCATCGCCGGGCGGAACCTGCCACCCCGCGCGCGGATTGACGCACACGTAAGGCCGCGCGGCCACAGGAGGACATGCCATGACCATCTCGTTCAAGGACAAGGTTGCCATCGTCACCGGAGCCGGCGGCGGTCTGGGCAAGGAATATGCGCTCGAGCTCGCCCGGCGCGGGGCGAAAGTCGTGGTCAACGACCTCGGCGGCTCACGCGACGGCACCGGCTCGTCAGACGCGGCGGCGCAAGTGGTCGAGGAAATCGAACGCGCCGGCGGCGAAGCGATCGCCAACGGCGGCTCGGTCACCGAATACGAACAGATGGAAAAGCTGGTCGCCGACGCCAAGCAGAAGTGGGGCGGCATCCACATTCTGGTCAACAACGCCGGCGTGCTGCGCGACAAGACCTTCGCCAAGATGGAACCGGCCGACTTCGAATTCGTGGTCAAGGTCCACCTGACCGGCTCCGCATTCGCCACCAAGGCCTGCTGGGAAACCTTCCGCGAGCAGGCCTACGGCCGCGTGCTGATGACCGCGAGCTCGACCGGCCTGTTCGGCAACTTCGGCCAGGCGAACTACGGCGCGGCCAAGCTCGGCCTCGCCGGCCTGACCAAGACGCTCCAGCTCGAAGGCGCGAAGTACAACATCAAGGTCAACACGCTCAGCCCGGTCGCCGGCACGCGCATGACCGAGGACCTGTTCCCCGAGGAAGCGTTCAAGCTGTTCGACCCGGTGAACGTGGTCCCCGCCGCGCTCTTCCTGGTGAGCGAGGATGCCCCGACGAACGCCATCGTCGGAGCCGGCGCAGGCGGCTTCCACTCCGCCTGGGTGATGATGAACGACGCCGTCTGGCTGAAGGAAGAGGACCGCACCGTCGAAGGCTTCGCCGCCAATTGGGACAAGATCGGCGCGATGAGCAACCTCCACGCCCCGCAGTCGGGCGCCGAGCAGTCCGCCGCGATCCTGAAAGCAATGCAGGGCGTCCTCGGCAGCGGCGCCGCGCCGTCGTCAGCGCGGGACTGATTCCACGCTGTATTGACACAGTAATACACTAGGCATAGCTTCTTCCCTTCACAGGGGAGGAGTTATGCCGATGTACACCGAAGACGACCTGCGCGGCGCGGTCGCCAGCGGCGCGCTAGCCGCCGAAGCGGCCGAGGCGCTGCGCAATCACGTGCACGGCAGGCGCGCTGCTCCTCAAGCCGACGAGGAGCATTTCCGCCTCATCAACAGCTTCAACGACATTTTCGTGACCATAGCGGCGGTTTTGCTGCTGGTGGCGATGGCGGGGATCGGGCAGGCGTTCACTCCAACGCTCGACGGCCCGCCGCCCTTCTCCGGTGTCCTGATGGCCAGCGCCGCGTGGGCTATGGCCGAGTTCTTCACCCGCAAGCGGCGCATGGCGCTGCCCAGCATCGTGCTGCTGCTCGCTTTCGTGGGCGGAGTGTTCGAGGCGATGGTCGGCTTCGTGGTCCTGGCTTTCCAGGCGAACGACGCGAATGAATCGCTGATCGCCGTCCTGATCGCCGGCTGTGCGCTGGTCACCGCGGGCGCGGCCTGGGTGCACTGGCGCCGGTTCATGGTCCCGATCACGGTCGCTGCGGGCGCGGGCGCAGTCGCCGGCACCGTGATCGCTCTCATCGTCGCGATCGTCGGCCCCGGCAACGTCGAGCCCGAAACAGCCCTGATGCCGCTGGTCTTCGCTGCCGGCCTCGCCATCTTCCTCTTCGCCATGCGGTGGGACGCCAGCGACCGTGAGCGGCAGACCCGCCGCAGCGACGTTGCCTTCTGGCTCCACCTGCTCGCCGCGCCGATGATCGCGCATCCGCTGTTCTACTGGATCGGCGTTACCGAGGGGGTGAACATCGGCGCAGGCGCAGCGATTGCGGTGCTCGTCGTCTATGTCGCGATGGGCCTCGTGGCGCTCGCAGTCGACAGGCGCGCCCTGCTCGTGTCCGCCCTTGCCTACGTGCTGGTGACATTGACCTGGCTGTTCGACCGCTTCGGCGCGGTCGAGCTCAACGTCGCCCTGACGGCCCTCGTGATCGGCTCGGCCCTGCTCACCCTCTCGGCGTTCTGGACGCCGATCCGCAATACTGTCGTCGACTGGCTCCCGGGCGCGCTCCAGGCACGCTTGCCGGTCGCGGGGACGATCGCGCACGCCTGACCAGATGGCGGTGGCGGCCTAGCCGTCCACCGCCTTCACCAGCTTGCGCTCCATCGGTGCCAACACGCCGGGGAGTTCGTGACCGCGCTTCAGGATCTGGCCGTGCTCGCCGAACAGGGTCCACATGCCTTGGCGGTTGCGGAGCGCGGGGCGCTTCTCGATCCGTGCCTGCGGACGCTCGGCGGTGCGGCGGAAAGCGGCGAAAGTGGCGGTATCGCGGGTGAAGTCCATCGCGTAGTCGCGCCATTCGCCCGCCGCGACCATGCGGCCGTACAGGTCGAGGATCCGCTGCAGCTCGTCGCGCGCGAATCCGATCTGGCCGGGCACGCGGCCGGGAAAGGGAACGATGGTCGGAGAGTCGCCCAGCCCGGTGCCGGCACCCATCAGCTATCGGTCCCGTTGCGCCTGACGGGTGCCTGCGAAGCGGCCTTGAGCTCGGCCAGTTCCGCGCGCATCGCGGCAAGCTGCACCTCGAGCTCCTCGATCCGGCGCGTGCCGTTGCTCGCGATGTCCTCGCATGGCTCGTCGCAGGGCGTGCCGTAGGGGATGAATTCCTTG
>JAPSJS010000026.1 GCA_031178065.1 Altererythrobacter sp. | reverse complement strand
GCGGCGGCCGGCGAGAACGCCGGCGTCGCAGGCGTTCTGTAGCTGCGTCTTGGTGAGATAGCCGCGGCTGGCGTCCACCCCGCCGCCGACGATCGCGAGCAGTGGAACGAGCGACGCCGCGAAAATCGGCAGGGTGTTCCCCCGTCGATCGCGCCAGAGCGCTGCCAGCGATTTGGCGATGCCGATACCCCTCATGGAACGTCCGAAGCTGTTCACCGCCGCCCTAGGGGAGTAGCATTAAGAAACTCCAAATGGGGAGCATTTCGGATCGGCGTGGCGCCGCCGGTCTGATCGGTGCTATCGGCAGCCGTCTCGATGCATGACGATCTCTTCCCTCTGCCGCAGCGGCTGGCGCTGAACTACGCCCCCGCGTACCTGCGTGCGCCGACCGCTGCGCTGTTTGCCCTCGACGCGCGTCTGGGCGAACTCGTCGCCAAGGCCAACGAACCGCTACTCGCGCAGCTACGCCTGGCTTGGTGGCGCGACGAGTTGAGCAAGGCGCCCACGGATCGGGCGAAAGGCGATCCCATACTCGATGCGATCGGCGAAACATGGACGGGAGAGGAACGCGCGCTCGTCCGCCTGATCGACGGGTGGGAGCAGCTCGTCGGCGAAGCGCCACTGCCCACTCCTGCGATCGGCGGCTTCGCAAGCGGCCGGGCCGGCGCATTCGCTGCACTTGCCCGCCTCGCCGGCCAATCCGCTGCAGAAGAGGGCGCCCACCAAGCGGGAAGGATCTGGGCGCTTGCCGATTTTGCCGCGCGGGTGAGCAACGTCGAGGAGCGTCAGACGGCCCTTGGCCTCGCGGATGCGCACGGGCACCGCTTCCCGTCTCTGCCGCGTGCTCTGCGGCCACTGGCCGTGCTTCGGGGCCTTGCGCATCGCTCTCTCGCGCGCGGCGGAGCATCGCTGGTCGTGCGGCGGCGCGACATTCTAGCCGCGCTGCGTCTTGGCATGATCGGTCGGTAGCCTATTATCTCCCGGCAAAGCAGGGGGAGAATGGACGATGAACCGGCTGGTTCTGGGGGCGGTCGGCGCCTTGATTCTTGTCGGGATCGGCATGTTCTGGTGGCAGGGAAGGGCGGAGGTCGAGCGCGGGGCTCCGCCGCCACTGCCCGAAATGGCGGAGCCCGATGACGAAGCGTTGCCGCAGGCCGATCCCGAAACCCTGATCGGCCCCAAGCCCCCCGAGGCAACCGAGTTGACGCGCGAGCAGCGCCGCTTCTTCCGCTACGACCGCAACCGCGACCTCAAGATCACGCGCAACGAGATGCTCTCCACGCGAAGCGACGGATTCCGGGAGCTCGACAAGGACGGCAACAATCTACTGACCTTCGAGGAGTGGGCGGTAACGACAGCGGAACGCTTCGAAAGCGCCGATGCCGATGGGAACAGCGAACTGACCCCTGCGGAGTTCGCCACAACCGCGCCGAAGCGCAAGTCGAAGCCGGCATGCGAATGTTAGCCGCCTACGCCGGGACCCGCATGATACTCTCCAGCCATTCCCCGAAATCGGCTTTCGCGCGGCTCGTGTAGGCTTCCTTACGCGACTTCTTCTTCGCGTCGTGGAGCGGTGGGAAGAGCCCGAAATTTACGTTCATCGGTTGAAACGTCTCCGCCTCCGCATCACCGGTGATGTGTGCGAGGAGTGCGCCCATGGCGGTAGTGCGCGGCGGCGGAGTCCACCCCGCACCCGCCAGCTCGGCCGCGGTCATCAGTCCGGCCATGATCCCGACCGCCGAGCTTTCGACATAGCCCTCGCAACCGGTGATCTGCCCGGCGAAACGGATGTGCTCGCCGCCCTTGAGGCGCAGCTGTCGGTCGAGCACCAGCGGCGAGTTGAGGAAGGTGTTCCGGTGCAACCCGCCCAGCCGCGCGAACTCCGCGTTCTCCAAGCCAGGGATCGTGCGGAACAGCTCGATCTGTGCGCCATGCTTCAGCTTGGTCTGGAAGCCGACCATGTTCCACAGCGTGCCAAGCTTGTTGTCCTGCCGTAGCTGCACCACGGCATAGGGCCAGCGTCCTTGAGGAAACTCGGGGGTTGCGTCGCGCGGATTGTCGAGCCCGACCGGCTTCATCGGGCCGTAACGCAGCGTATCGACGCCGCGCGCGGCCATGACCTCGATCGGCATGCAGCCTTCGAAATAGGGGGTATCGGCCTCCCACTCCTTGAAAGCGATCTTCTCTCCGTCGAGCAGGCCCTGATGGAAGGCGAGGTACTGCTCCTTGGTCATCGGGCAGTTGATGTAGTCCCCGTTCTCATTTGAGCCGTCGCCTTTGTTCCAGCGGCTCTGGAACCAGCACACGTCCATGTCGATGGAGTCGCGGTGGACGATTGGCGCGATCGCATCGAAGAAGGCGAGGCGATCCTGTCCCGTCGCCCGGACGATGCTTTCCGCCAGCGTCTGCGCGGTGAGAGGCCCCGTCGCCACTACCGTGAGGCCGGAGGTGGGCAGCTCGTCGATCCGCTCGCGCACGATCGTTATGTTCGGATGTGCTGTGAGGGCGCGCTCGACCTCGGCCGAGAACACGTCGCGGTCGACCGCCATCGCTGAGCCCGCAGGGACGCGTGCGACCTCGCCGGCGCGCATCACCAGAGAATCGAGGCGCCGCATCTCGTGGTGCAGAAGGCCGACGGCGTTGCGCTCGTCGTCGTCGGAACGGAAGCTGTTGGAGCAGACCAGCTCTGCCAGGCCGTCGGTCTGGTGCGCGGGCGTCATGTCCCCGCTGCCGCGCATCTCCGACAGGCGCACGCGGTAGCCGCGCTGCGCGAGTTGCCAGACCGCCTCGCTGCCCGCGAGGCCTCCGCCAATGATGTGGACGTCATGTGTCATCGCGCGCACCTAGGGGCCGGGCCGATAACCTGCAATGGTCGGGGTGGGCGTACCATGGCAGCGGAGCCCTTCGTGCTTGCCTGCCATGGGGTTCGGGTCCAAGTACGCGCGTCGAGGGGACGAGAACGATGCCGAAACGCGCGCTGCTTGAACACCGGCCGTGGCTGCTAGCCGCGATTGCGGCGGCGACGGTCTATTTTTTCGTCCGTGCGTGGCCGATCGACGAGCTGTGGCTAATCCTGCTCAAGGGGGCGGGTGTCGGCTTCCTCGCGGTTTACGCCTGGCGGCGTCATGCGAGCGCCGACGGCAGACTTCTGGCGCTCGTCATGGCACTTTCGGCCCTGGGCGACATGCTGCTGGAGCTCGACTTCATCTGGGGCGGCGCGGCTTTCTTCGCCTCCCACCTCGCCGCCATGTCTCTCTACCTGCGTAATGGGCGAGAAGCACCTGCGCCCAGCCAGAAGGCGCTCGCTGTCGCACTGCTGATCGGTACGCCGCTGATCTCATGGCTGCTCACGCGCGACGAGGGGATCGCGCTCTACGCTCTGGCACTCGGTGGCATGGCCGCCTGTGCGTGGATGAGCCGCTTCCCGCGCTACCGGGTCGGTTTCGGGGCGGTTCTATTCGTCATTTCCGACTGGCTGATCTTCGCGCGCATGGGGCCGCTCGCGTCGAGCGCGCTACCGGGGCTGCTGGTCTGGCCGGCCTACTTCGCCGGCCAGTTCCTGATTGCCACCGGCGTGATCCAGACGCTGCGCCGCAACGCCTAGAGGCGGACCTCCGGCGGCGTCACTCGCCGCCGGGCTCGCCTTCGACATCGGCGTCCGATTGTGCGGTCGTCTCGGGCACAGTTTCCACGCTGCCTCGGGCGGCCATTTCTTCGACGATCGCCTCCTCGGCCTCGTTCTCGGGATCGGGCTCCTCGTCGAGTCGCACGGCGCTGACGATCTTCTCGCCTTCCGCCACCTTGAACAGGCGCACCCCTGCCGATCCACGGCCGATCACGCGCAGGCTGTCGAGCCCGATGCGGATCAGCTTGGCCTGGTCGGTCACCAGCATGAGCTGGTCGCGCTGCGTGGCGTTGAAACTCGCCACCACCGGGCCGTTGCGCTCGACATTGTCGATGTTGAGAATGCCCTGGCCGCCGCGCCCGATGCGGCGATATTCGTAAGCCGAGGACAGCTTGCCGTAACCGTTGGCGCAGACGGTAAGAATGAACTGCTCCTTTTCAGCCAGCTCCTCGAACCGTTCGCGAGCAAGGTCGGTCTCGCCGTCTCTCTCACCCTTCCACGGCGCGTACCTGAGGTAGCGGTCGCGCTCTTCCGAATCGGTGCCGACGCGGTGCAGGATGGAGAGCGAGACGACTTCGTCGCCGTCCTTGAGGTTCATCCCGCGGACCCCGGTCGAGGTGCGGCTGGTGAACTCGCGCACATCGTCGCCGGCGAAGCGGATGGCCTTGCCGTTGCGGCTCGCGAGCAGCACGTCGTCGTTCGCGTCGAGCAGCGCCACGCCGATCAGGCGATCATCGCTGCCCTCCTCGAACTTCATCGCGTACTTGCCGTTCGACGGGATGTTGGCGAACGCATCCATCGAGTTGCGGCGGACATTACCCTTGGCCGTGGCGAACACGACCGATAGCGCGCCCCAACTGCTTTCGTCTTCCGGCAGCGGGAGCACGGTGCGGATCGTTTCCCCTTCGTCGAGCGCAGGAAGCAGATTGACGATCGGCCGCCCCCGGGTCGCGGGGCCGCCTTCAGGCAGTTTCCAGACCTTGAGGCGGTAGACTTTGCCTGCCGTGGAGAAGAACAGCACCGGATTGTGAGTGGAGGTGACGAACATCTCCATCACCGCATCCTCTTCCTTTGTCGCCATCCCGGCGCGGCCCTTGCCGCCGCGGTTCTGCGCACGGAAAGTGGAGAGAGGCGTGCGCTTGATGTAGCCGTCGAGCGTGACCGTCACGACCATCTCGTCGCGCTCGATCAGGTCCTCGTCGTCGATACCGTCCCATGCGGGCGCAATCTCGGACATGCGCGGCGTGGCGTAGAGTTCGCGGATCTCGGTCAGCTCGTCGCGCATCACGCCATAGAGCTTCGCTCGGTCGCCGAGGATCGAGAGATACTCCTCGATCGCGATCGACAGCTCCTTGAGCTCCCCGCCGATCTCGTCCCGGCCGAGCGCGGTGAGGCGGTGAAGGCGCAGGTCGAGGATCGCCTTCACCTGCCGCTCGGACAGACGATAGGTGCCGCCCTGCTGCTCGGCGTCGGGCTCAATCGCCTCGACCAGTCGGATGTACTGCGCGATGTCGCCGATCGGCCATTCCTTGCCGAGCAGTGTGGCGCGCGCGGCGGCCGGATTGGACGACCCGCGGATCATCGCGACGATCTCGTCGAGATTCGAAACCGCGACCACCAGGCCGAGCAAGATATGCGCCCGCTCGCGCGCCTTGTTCAGTTCGAACTTGGTGCGGCGGGTGATGACCTGCTCGCGGAAGGTGATGAAAGCCTGGATAAAGTCGCGCAGGTTGAGGACTTCGGGCCGCCCGCCACGGATGGCGAGCATGTTCGCCGGGAAGCTCGCCTGTGCCGGCGTGTGCCGCCAGATCTGGTTGAGCACGACTTCGGCCGTCGCGTCGCGCTTGAGGTCGACGACTACGCGCACGCCCTCGCGGCTAGATTCGTCGCGAATGTCCGCGATGCCCTCGATTCGCTTCTCTTTGGCGGCGTCGGCGATCTTTTCGACCAGACCCGACTTGCCGACCTGATAGGGGATCGAGGTCAGTACGATCGACTGGCGATCCCCACGCGTCGTCTCGATCGAATGGCGACAGCGCATCAGGACGGAGCCGCGCCCGGTGGTATAGGCCGACTTCGCGCCCGACTGGCCGAGAATCAACGGCGCCGTCGGGAAGTCCGGCCCGGGAATGATCTCGATCAGCTCTTCGATGCTGATTCCGGGGTTGTCGATGAAAGCAAGGCAGCCGTCGATCACTTCGCCCAGATTATGGGGCGGAATGTTCGTCGCCATGCCGACCGCGATGCCGCCGGCGCCGTTGACCAGCAGGTTGGGGAAGCGTGCCGGGAGAACGGTCGGCTCCCGCCTGGAACCGTCGTAGTTGTCGGCGAAATCGACCGTATCCTTGTCGAGATCGTCCAGCAGGCTGTTCGCGACTTTCGCCAGGCGTGCCTCGGTGTATCGCATCGAGGCGGGCGGATCGGGGTCCATCGAGCCGAAGTTGCCCTGGCCGTCGACCAGCGGCACGCGCATCGACCACGGCTGCGTCATACGCGCCAGCGCGTCATAGATCGAAGCGTCGCCGTGCGGGTGGTAGTTACCCATCACGTCGCCGACGATCTTGGCGCTCTTGCGGTAGGGGCGCCCGGCGACGAAGCCGCCTTCCTGGCTGGCGAAAAGAACCCGGCGATGGACGGGCTTGAGGCCGTCGCGCACATCCGGCAGCGCGCGGCTCACGATCACGCTCATCGCGTAATCGAGATAGCTCGTCTTCATTTCGTCGACAATGTCGACCCGATCGAAATCGCCCGCGGGAAGGGGCGGTGCAAGAGTATCGGTATCGTCGCTCAACGGACTTCTTTTCTTTTGGTTCTGTTGCTGGGAATCCGGCGTTATGCCTAGGCCAGATGACTGGGAATCGCCACCTGAACAGGCCCCAGATGGGCATTCAGGCCCGCTTTTTCCACACTTCCGGCGACTTGTGTCTCACCGGAGGCCGAACGAGGCATTCAAAGCCCGTTCAGCACGCTTCCCCTACAAGATATTGCAATACCCGGCACGAGGCGGCACTAGCGCCTGCCTCATGTGCTTCTCAGCCTAAATGGCGTCTATTTTATCAAGGGGAGATACCCAGATGCAGTCATTCGTCCGCGATCCGAAAGCGCGCGCCCAGCGGTTCGGCTCACACCTTGCTCTCGCCATCGCGCTCCTCTCGGGCGGGGCGATCGCCACCGTCGCACTGGAATCCCCCGCGCAGGCCCAGAAGGACAAGAAGGAAGAGCAGGCGAAGTCCGATTATTCCAAGGGCTTCATCGAGGTTTATCAGCCGCTCGGCAAGCGCCTCGAGGCCCAGGAGGATCCGGCTGTGCTGAAAGCCGAGATCCCCACGCTGCTCGCGGCCGCCCAGACCCCGGACGACAAGCTGGTTGCCGGGCAGGCGATCTATACCATCGGGGCCCGCAGCGAGGACACCGCTCTCCAGCGCCAGGGCGTCGAGATGATGCTGGAAAGCGGCAAGGTCGCCGCGGCGGACCAGGGCCGCATGGCTTTCGCGGCCGGACAGCTCGCCTATCAGGCCGAGGATTGGGCGAAGGCGCGTACACGCTTCGAACAGGCGGTTGCCGGCGGTTTCGAGAGCGCGAACGCCCAGGGGCTGATCGCGGAAACCTATTTCTCCGAAGGCAACCATGCGGCCGGCCTCGATTTCCTCATGCAGGCAATCACCGCGCAGGAACAAGCCGGGCAGCCGGTAGAGGAGAGCTGGATCCAGCGCGGTTTCGCGATCGCCTACAACAATCAGCTTCCCGAGCAGGCGACCGCGTTCAGCAGGCTCTATGTCACGCACTACCCGTCGAGCGACGTGTGGGGCGATGCGATCGCCGTGCAGCGCAGCTTCTACAACTACGACGATCAGGCGCTGCTCGACCTGATGCGGCTCGCCGAGCGCACGAACAGCCTGCGGAGCGAACGTGACTATGTCGATTACATTGCGGCGGCCGATCCCCGCCGTTTGCCGGCAGAGGTCGGGCGCGTTATCGACGCGGGCCTGGCGGCGAACATGCTGAAGCAGGGCGACGTCCTCGTGACCGAAGCGAAGTCGACGGCGCAGGGACAGACTGCTTCGGCACGTGCCGATCTCCCCGAGCTCGAGAGCGACGCGCGCGCTTCCGGCGCCAACGCGCTTCTCGCAGCGGCGGCGGGCGACATGTACCTGAACTTCGAGCAGCCCGCGAAAGCGGAGGAGATGTACCAGCTCGCTCTGACGCGGCCGGACGTGGATACCGCCCGCGTGCTGACGCGCCTCGGCATCGCCCAGATCGACCAGGGCAAGTCCGCGGAAGCCAAGGCGACCTTCGACAGGATCGAGGGAACCCGTGCGCCGATCGCAGACCTGTGGGCTCTCTACGCCACCACGCAGACCGCTGGCGCCACGCCGGCAGCACCTGCCGCTCCGGCGCCTGCCCAGTAATCGTTGTTTACCGAAACAAGAGGAGGCGCGGGTTTTGGCCCGCGCCTTTTTCTTTGCGCGTTCTCAGCGCAGGCGCTTGACCCAGATCTGTCCGCCATCGCGCCGTTCGGTCGCGAAGTTGGGAATAGTCTCGATCATGTCGATCAGCCGCGCGAAGCCGTAATTGCGCGTGTCGAAGCTGGAGCGGTTGCCGGCGAGCTGGCCAACTTCGGAGAGTTTGGCGAAGCCCTTCTCGTCCCGCTTGCTCGCGTTATAGGCGTCGAACAGAAGCTGGAGCAGTTCCTCGTCCAGCTTGTCCTTTCTTTTGCCGCCGTTCGCGCGCTCTTCCTTCTCCGCACGGATCAGCGCTTCGACATCGATGAAGCGCGTGCAAGCCTGGCGGAAGGCCTCAGGCGTCTTGGGGCTGCCGAAGCCGTAAACGGGATAGCCATCCTGCCGGATGCGCATTGCGAGCGGCATGAAATCGCTGTCGGAACTCATGATGCCGAAGCCGTGCACGCGGCCGCGGTACATCAGATCCATCGCATCGATGGTCATCTTCATGTCGGTCGCGTTCTTGCCGCGTGTGAGATCGAACTGCTGCTGCGGTTCGATACCATAGCGGTGAACGAGATCGGCCCAGCTCTTGAGCGCGGGCTTGCGCCAGTTGCCGTAGGCGCGCCGGATATTGACCTGCCCGAGCTCCGCCAGAACGGTCAGCACCGGATCAATGCCGGCAGGACTCGCGTTGTCGGAGTCGATCAGGAGAGCGATGTTGCGTTGCAGCTCTTCGGCCATGTGCGGCTACATGCCGGGCGGAGTGAGGCGTGACAAGCGCTTAGTCGGCGGGATTGAACTCGCCCGTCCGCTCGTCGAGCAGGTGAAGCACGCCGTCCGAAATCGCGAAGAAAGCGCCGTGGAGCTTGAGCGCGCCTTTGCCTTCTTTGGCCTGTACGCATGGGAAGGTGCGCAGGTTGCCGAGGCTGACCTTGACCGCGGCATGCTCCAGCGCCCGTTCCGCTTCGCGCCCTTCGGTGCCCAGCTCGGCCGCGATCGGATCGCGCACCTCGTCCAGCATGGCCATCCAGTTGGCGATGAAGCCGCCCTCGCCGGGCTGTGTACCGCGCAGATCCTGGGTCAGTGCCGCCTTGCAGCCGCCGCAGAAGCCATGCCCCATCACCACGATTTCGCGGACGTTGAGAAATTGGACGGCAAATTCCAGCGCTGCCGAGACGCCGTGGTTGCCGGGCGTGGTCTCGAACGGCGGGACCATCGCCGCAACGTTGCGCACGACGAAGATCTCGCCGGGGGCAGCGTCGAATATCTGCATTGGATCGGCCCGGCTGTCGGAGCAGGCGATGACCATGACCCTCGGCGACTGGCCCTCGGCAAGTTCGCTCCACCGCTCACGCTGCGTGGACCAGGCATTCCTGCGGAAGTTGCGGTAACCGTCGATCAGTTCTGCAAAGCTCTTCATGCCCGCCCCATGCCGCGCTGGGAAAGGGCTGGCAAGACTGCAACGCCGCCATTAGATGGGCCCCATGAACGACCTCTCCAGCGCCCCCGTGCCCGACGCGCCGCGCCCCGAGCGCCTACGCAAGCCCGACTGGATTCGCGTCAAGGCGCCCGTAAGCAAAGGCTATCACGAGACGCGCCAGTTGATGCGCGATCTCAACCTCAACACGGTGTGCGAGGAAGCGGCCTGTCCGAATATCGGAGAGTGCTGGACCAAGAAGCACGCGACGGTGATGATCCTGGGGGACGTCTGCACGCGCGCCTGCGCGTTCTGCAACGTCAAGACCGGCATGCCGCGGATGGTTGATCCGATGGAGCCCGAAAACGTTGCGATCGCAGCGGGCAAGATGGGCCTGCAGCACATCGTGATCACCAGCGTCGACCGCGACGACCTGCCGGACGGCGGGGCAGGGCAGTTCGTCAAGGTGATCAAGGCGCTCCGCCGCGAGACGCCTGATACGACGATCGAGATTCTCACCCCGGACTTCCGTGGCAAGATGCGCGCCGCGGTCGAGGCGATCTGCGAAGCCGGGCCTGACGTTTACAACCACAACCTCGAAACCGTGCCACGTCTTTACCCGACGATCAGGCCAGGCGCGCGCTATTATGCCTCGCTGCGCCTGCTGGAGGAGGTCAAGGCGCACGACCCGCTGATCTTCACCAAGTCGGGCATCATGCTCGGGCTCGGGGAGCAGCGGCTCGAAGTGCACCAGGTGATGGACGACATGCGCAGCGCCGATGTCGATTTCATCACCATGGGCCAGTATCTCCAGCCAACGCCGCGGCACGCGAAGGTCGAGGAATTCGTGACCCCTAAGGCCTTCGCTGCCTACGGATCGATTGCGCGCGCCAAGGGCTTCCTGCAGGTTGCTGCAAGCCCGCTCACGCGCTCGAGCTATCACGCGGGCGACGATTTCGCAGAGATGAAGGCCGCGCGCGAGGCGAAGCTGGCGAAGGTATCGGCGCGGGCGTAACACTGCATCCGCGGCAACGCGGTCTGCGCGGACCCGAGATGGCGACGAACGCCTCGAACTAACGAGCACCCAGAAGACGAGCATGCCCGGAATACGCGAGACCCGACACGTCCCCTACAGCGCCGAACAGATGTTCGACCTGGTTGCGGACGTAGGTCACTACAAGGAATTTCTGCCTTGGGTGATCGCGACCCGGGTCCGTTCGAACAGCGAGACCGAGATGGTTGCCGACATGGTGGTCGGCTTCAAGAGCTTCCGCGAGAGCTTCACATCGAAAGTGACCAAGCGCCGGGCGGAGATGATCGACGTGGTCTATATCGACGGGCCGCTGCGCGATCTCGATAACGAATGGCACTTCACCGACCTGCCCGAAGGCGGCTGCCGGGTCGATTTCGCGGTCGAATTCACTTTCAAGAACCGCGTGTTCGAAGCCTTAGCCGGCCAGTATTTCGATCGCGCCTTCCGCAAGATGGTCGCCGCGTTCGAAGCCCGGGCGGAAGAGCTTTACGGCAACAGGAGTTCGAGCGCGCAGAGCGTTGCCTGACGGCGCACCTCGGCCCGGCCGACGTTGCCGAAGTTCCTCAATTCACCTTCAGGATCGCCGACTTCGCCCCGTGTGACGCGGGCGAACACGACCGTACCCACCGGCTTGAGGTCAGAGCCGCCGTCCGGTCCGGCGACGCCGCTGATAGCGACTGCGACGTCGGCCTGGCTACGCTCGAGCGCACCCTGCGCCATGGCCCAGACGCAGGCAATCGAGACCGCGCCGAACGTCTCCATGATTTCGTTAGACACGCCGAGAAGTTCGAACTTGGCCTCGTTGGAGTAAGTGACGAAGCCGCGGTCGAGGACTTTGGAGGAACCGGGAATTTCGGTCAGCGCGGCGGTGACGAGGCCACCGGTGCAGCTTTCGGCCAGCGCGACGCGGCGGCACGCTGCGAGATTCTCCTCGACACAGCGGCGCGCGAGTTCCTCGATGTCGTCCGACAGGAGAGCGCCGGCCATCTATTCGCCAGCCACGCCAGCGGCGTCGGTATTGCTCTCATCCCGCTCGGCTATTTCGACCATAAAGCCGATCAGGCCCGCGATATTGTCGGCGGGCAGTGGATCGATCAGCTCGAGCCCGCGCTCCACGTCGACACATTGCGTAGGCTCGATCTCCGCCACGACCATCTGCTGCAGCAGGGCGGTGACGAAAGGCTTGAGCGCGTCGTCGGGCATCTCGGCAAGCATCGCGCTGTCCATGCCCTGATCCTCGCCCAACGTGGAGAGCGCGGCCTTCGCCGCAGGCCAGTGCGCATCCGCGCCTTCCGCGAACTTGGCCCTGAGACGGTCGGCGTTCTGCGCGACATAGCCGTGCGGTGCCAGTCGGGCGGAACAGGTCGCCCGGAATCCGTCGAACAAGGCTGGCAGGCCGAAGCGGACCGCGCCCTCGATCTCCGGACCGCTCGGCCCGGCCTGCGCGTTCGCGGGCATGGCGAAGGACGCGAGCGCCAGCGGCGCGAGAGCGGTGCGTGCCAGGATGGCTTTCATGGGATCCGTTCAATCCTTTCCGACCAAAGTCGCGACCGCCTGGGCGGCGATGCCTTCGCCGCGGCCGGTAAGGCCGAGTCCCTCGGTAGTCGTGGCCTTCACGCTAACCGCGCCAAGGTCGATCGCCAAGAGCGCTGCGATGCGCGTCCTCATCGCGTCCCGGTGCGGACCGATCTTCGGCATCTCACAGATGATGGTGAGATCGACGTTGGCGATCCGGTAACCGGCGGTGTCGACGAGCGCGGCCGCGTGCTCTACGAAGCGCGCCGAGTGTGCCCCCTTCCACTGGGGATCGCTTGGCGGGAAGTGGGCGCCGATGTCGCCGTCGCCGATCGCGCCCAGCAGCGCGTCCACCAGCGCATGGAGCGCGACGTCCGCGTCGCTGTGCCCCGCCAGTCCCTTGTCGTGCGGCACGAGCACGCCGCCGAGCCACAGTTCCTTGCCCGCGGCGAGCCGGTGCACGTCGAAGCCCATGCCGGTGCGGATGGGGCTAGGTTGGGGCACGAAATCCTCCGCGAATGTCAGCTTCCTGAGCGCTTCGTCCCCTTCGACGAGCGCGACCGTCCCGCCGATCGCGCGCAGGACCTGCGCATCGTCGCCGGCTGTTGGCTCGTCAGACCAAGCACGATGCGCAGCGAGAATGTCGTGGAAACGGAATGCCTGCGGTGTCTGGACGCGGCGCAGCGCTTCGCGGTCGGCCGCGCCGCCCATCATGCCGTGATCGTCGATTGCGAGGCTATCGACGACCGGCAGAACCGGAATTGCGCCCGGACTGCCGGCGAGCGCCGCCAGCAGCCGCGCGATCACGGGTCGGGCGAGAGCGGGGCGAGCAGCGTCATGGATCAGGACCAGTTCGGGCGCCCGGGATTCCAGCGTCTCGAGAGCCCGCCGCACGGAACCTTGCCGGGTTGCGCCGCCGGTCACCAGTTCTACCGGGGCGAGACCTGCCAGCGCCTCTCCGGCAACCGTCTCCGCTCCTTCCGGAATGGCGACCACCACTCTCTGGGCCCCTGCGTCGATCAATGCCCCAACCGAGTGGCGCACCACTGGCATGCCGCGCCAGCGCGCGAATTGCTTGGGAACCGGCTGTCCTGCGCGCAGCCCTTTGCCCGCGGCGACGACAACCGCGGCGAATAGGGGCAGGGGCGGGCTGTCCGGCATCGCCGCCGCGGCTAGCCGCTTGCGCGAGGACGGGCAATCCACTATGCGCTGCCCAAATTTTAGGCACGCCCTCGCTATGACTCCGCTTCCCACTCCCCCGGCGCTGAAGCCGATCCATGTCGGTCCGGTGACGATCGACTGCCCGGTGGTCCTCGCGCCAATGACCGGCGTCTCCGACATGCCGTTCCGCACGCTCGTCCGGCGCTACGGCTCCGGCCTCAACGTCACCGAGATGATCGCCAGCCAGGCTGCGATCCGCGAGACGCGCCAGTCGATCCAGAAGGCTGCGTGGGATCCGACCGAAGAGCCGGTCTCGATGCAGCTCGTCGGATGCGATCCGGAGTCGATGGGTGACGCGGCCAAGCTCAACGAAGACCGCGGCGCCGAAATCATTGACATCAACTTCGGCTGTCCGGTGCGCAAGGTTACCAACGGTATGGCCGGCTCCGCGCTGATGCGCGAGGTGCCCCTGGCAACCAGGCTCATGGAGGCGACCGTCGAGGCCGTCTCGGTGCCGGTAACGGTCAAGATGCGCATGGGCTGGGACCATGACAGCCTCAACGCGCCGGAACTCGCGCGGATCGCCGAGGATCTCGGCGTCAAGATGATCACCGTTCACGGCCGCACGCGCAACCAGATGTACAAGGGCAGCGCCGACTGGTCCTTCATCCGCAAGGTCAAGGAGGCGGTGTCCATTCCGGTGATCGTCAACGGCGACATCTGCAGCATCGACGATGCAGCCAAGGCGCTCGAGCAGTCGGGCGCCGACGGTGTGATGATCGGCCGCGGCGCCTATGGCAAGCCGTGGCTGCTCGGCCAGGTCATGCACTGGTGGCGCACGGGGCAGAGCCTCGCGAGCCCGAGCTTCAACGAGCAGTTCGAGGTGCTTGTCGAGCACTATCGCGGGATGCTCGAGCATTATGGCCGCGACGTGGGCGCCAAGGTCGCGCGCAAGCACTTAGGTTGGTACACGAAAGGCATGCACGGCTCGGCCGAGTTCCGCAATCGCGTGAACTTCATCGACGATCCCGACCAGGTGCTCGGCGAGCTCGAGCGGTTCTACGAGCCGTTCATGCGCCGTCGCGCTGCGTGATCATGGATGGCGCGCCGCCCGGCCCGGGGGCGCAGATCGCCGGGCTGATCTTCGCGGTCCTGCTGCTCGATCCCGACCTCGTCGTGCGCGAGGCCAATCCGGCGGCTGAAGACCTGCTCCACCGCAGCGCCAAGCGGCTTGTCGGCGCCGGGCTGCTCGATGTCGTCCAACTCGATGACGTGCGCGTGGCGAAGCGCCTGACGGAAACCGATGCAAGGCTTACCGTGCGCGGCATGACGCTGCGCTGCGGCGCGCGTGCGACGCAAGTCAATCTGACCGTCTCCCCCCTTGCGTCGCACCCGGGGTGGCGCGTCATGACGGTCTCCGAAGTGGGGCAGGGCGAGATGGCGGAGGATGCCGGCGAGGCAACCACGCTCCGCGCGCCGGCTATCCTCGCGCACGAGATCAAGAATCCGCTCGCAGCGATCCGCGGTGCCGGCCAACTCGTCGCGCGCAAACTGAACGAGAAGGACCGGCCGCTGGTGGCGATGATCTCGGACGAAGTTGACCGGATCGCGCGCCTGGTCGATCGCATGCAGCGTCTCGGCAGCGAGCGCGCCGATCCGGTCACGCCGGTCAACCTCCACGCCGCGGTCCGCAGCGCAATCGCTTCGGTCCGCGCGGCGGATGACAGCGGAGTGGAACTGGTCGAGGAGTTCGACCCATCCTTGCCGCCGGTGCTCGCCAGCCGCGATGCGCTGGAACAGGTGCTGATCAACCTGATATCGAACGCCCGTGACGCCTGCGCCAACGCCGAGACGCCGCGGGTGGTTATCCGCACGCGCTTTGCCAGCGGGCTTGTCTCGAACCTCAAGCTCGGGCGGACCGTGCGCCTTCCGATCGAGATCACCGTCAGCGACAACGGGTCGGGTATCGATCCCGCGCTCCGCGATCATGTGTTCGAACCGTTCGTCACATCCAAGGCAAGCGGACAGGGCCTCGGCCTCGCGCTGGTGCGCAAGCTGGTGCGCGACATGGACGGGCGGATCGGACATCAGCGCGACGAACGTGCGGGGCTGACGCATTTTCGCATCCATCTGCCGCTGGCGAAGGACGAGAGGGAACAGGCATGAGCGGCAAGATCCTGCTGGTCGAGGACGATACTTCGATCGCGACCGTCATCCGGTCCGCGCTGGAGGACGAGGGGTTTGCGGTCGACCGCTGCGACAGCATCGCCGCGCGCGACAAGCTGCTCGCGTCGGGCAAGTATGACGTGATGTTGACCGACGTCGTGCTCGCCGACGGCGACGGCATTGCGACGATCGGCAGTGTCCGTGCGGCTTGCCCAACCATGCCGCTGATCGTGCTGTCGGCCCAGAATACGCTCGATACGGCGGTGCGTGCGAGCGACACCGGTGCGTTCGAGTACTTCCCGAAGCCGTTCGATCTGGAGGATCTGGTGCGCGCGGTCGTGCAGGCAGCGGGTTCGGGCGTGCGGCGGGGCGAGGAGGCGGAAGCCGGCGACGGGCTGCCGCTCGTTGGCCGTAGCCAGGCGATGCAGGCGGTCTACCGCATGATCACTCGTGTCCTGCGCAACGATCTGACGGTCCTGATCCTCGGCGAATCGGGGACTGGCAAGGAGCTCGTGGCAGAGGCCATCCATGAACTCGGCCATCGCAAGTCCGGGCCGTTCGTTGCGGTCAACGCAGCGGCGATTCCGTCGGACCTGATCGAAAGCGAGCTGTTCGGGCACGAAAAGGGCGCTTTCACCGGTGCCATCGCGCAGGCGATCGGCAAGTTCGAGCAGGCCAATGGGGGCACACTGTTCCTCGACGAGATCGGGGACATGCCGATGGAGGCGCAGACGCGGTTGCTTCGCGCGCTGCAGTCTGGACGCATCCGGCGCGTCGGCGGGCGCCAGGAGATCGGCGTGGACGTGCGTATCGTCGCCGCGACGAACCGCGATCTCAAGCCGATGATCGCCAGCGCCCGGTTCCGCGAGGATCTTTTCTATCGCCTCAATGTCGTGCCGATCCAATTGCCGCCGCTGCGCGACCGTGCGGAAGACATCGAGGCGCTGGCCAAGCATTTCCTCGGCCATGCCGCGCGGGAGGGTCTGCCCGAACGCCGGATCGACCGCGCCGCCATCGCGCTGCTCGAACAACAGCCCTGGCGCGGCAACGTCCGCGAATTGCGGAATGCAATCTATCGCTTGGCGCTGATGGCACGCGACGATGTGATCGATTCCCAGACGATCACATCGGTTCTTGGCGAAGACGCGGCGCATTCGGCTCGGCCCGACGATGATGACGGCCTGCGCAGCGCGCTGGAGGGCTGGATCGTCGGTAGCGCGCCGGCGCCGGGCACAGTCTATCATCGCGCCCTCGCAGCGTTCGAGCGGCCGCTGTTCGAACACGCGCTGGCGCAGACCGCCGGCAATCAGTTGCGGGCGGCGAAACTTCTGGGCATCAATCGGAACACGCTGCGCAAGAAGCTAGCGGATCTCGAGATCCAGGCAGACAGCTTCGTTCGCGCCAACTGACCTTTCGTCCGCACGAACGTTCGCTTGAGCGAAAATGAGCTTGCAAAACTGCAACAGCGGCGTTGTAAGCTTGCAACTGTGGCAGCACCGACACTCCCGTTGACCAGGCGAGCGCCGCGCTTGTGGCGCCGCGTCGTGGTCGCTTCGCGCCGGTCGAATTTTTTCCTCCTGCTCGAGATTGCTGCGGCGCTTGCTCTCGCGGCAATGGTGCTGACGACCTGGGTGACGTTCGAAAGCGCGCCGCCGGATGGCCAACTCGTCCCGGCGGGGCAGGTGGCGAGCCTGCTGATCGGCACGCTGCTGCCAGCGATGGCGCTGGTCGTGCTTTTCGGCCGGCGGTTTGCGTTGCGTCGCGCAGCCGGCAGCACGGCCCGGCTTCACGTGCGGCTCGTGTTCTTCTTCTCGCTCGTTGCGGCCATTCCGACGCTGCTCGTCGCCGTGTTTGCGGCGGTGCTCTTCCAATCGGGCGTCGACTTCTGGTTCTCCGACGATTCGCGCGGATTGATGCGCAACGCGAACGAACTCGCACAGGATTACTACGAGCAGAACCAACTCGAAGTGGCCAGCGAGACCGTAAGCATGGCGAGCGACCTGCTATTCTATTTCCAGAGGGGCTCGCTCACTGACGGGGGTTTCGAGGATTATTACCGCTACCAAGCAGAGGGGAGGGGGATCAACGAATCGGCCATTCTCCAGCGCGTGGCGGACGGAAGTCTACGCACCGCGGCGATGCTCGGGCTCGTCAGCGACAATGACCCGACCGAGCTCGATCCGACGATATTCGATCGGGTTGCGGGCGGCGAACAGGTTGTGGTGCAGGGCAGTCCCGAGCGCATCGAGGCGGTGGCGGCTATCGATAAAGAAAGCGGAATCTTCCTCTACAACGCGCGCAATTCCCAGGCCTTTGCGTTCGACTTGTGGGACCGCGCCAACGCGATCTCCACCAATTACGACCTGCTCACGCAGCGCGCGCGGGCGCTACAGTTGCGTTTCAATCTCGCGCTGTTCTTCGTCTCGCTTGCGCTGCTTGCACTCTCGGTGTGGTTCGCCTTGCGCTTCGCAGACCGGCAAGTCGAACCGCTTACTGATCTCGTCGGAGCGGCGCGCCAGGTCGGCGCCGGCAACTTCGCGCTGCGCGTGGAGGGACGGACCGGGCCCGACGAGATTGGGTTGCTCAACCGCGCATTCAACCGAATGACGGCGCAGATCGAGAAGCAGACGGATGCTCTCGTCAGCGCCAACCGCCAGTTGGAAAATCGCCGCGCATTCATGGAAACCGTGCTCGAATCGGTCACCGCAGGGGTGATCTCGGTCGATCAGGACGGGCAGGTACTGCTGATGAACGGGTCGGCGCAGGCGCTGCTGATCGAAGAAGCTTCGCCGCCGCCTCTCGGCCTCACGCTCGAACAGCTCAGCCCGCAGATTTCGACGCTCGTTCGCGGAGGAGTCGATCGCGGAATTGTGAACCAGACCGTGGGCGGAGACCTGCTGACACTCGCGGTCAAGGTTGCCGACTTCTCCGAAGGCAAGGTGATCACGTTCGAGGATATCACGCGCCAGTTGCTCGACCAGCGGCAGGCTGCCTGGTCGGACGTCGCGCGGCGGATCGCACATGAGATCAAGAATCCGCTCACTCCGATCCAGCTCGCGACCGAGCGTCTCAAGCGCCGTTACCGCAAGCAGATCGACAGCGACGGAGACCTGTTCGACGAGCTCACCAACACCATCGTGCGACAGGTGGCCGCCCTGCGGAAAATGGTCGACGAATTCTCGTCCTTCGCGCGCCTGCCCAAGCCGGTCTTCCGCAAGGAGGACGCGCTCGATCTCGTGCGGCAAGCGCTGTTCCTGCAGGAAGTCGCCCATCCCGAAATCGACTTCCGCTTCAGCTACGAGGGCGAGGGTCCGATCCCGCTCGCCTGCGACCGTCACCAGGTCGGTCAGGCCCTTACCAATGTCCTCAAGAACGCCGTCGAGGCTGTGGACGCGCGCGTGCGAGACGCCGAGCCGGATTTCCGCGGACAGATCACGGTGTCGGTCGTTCCGGACGAAGACGACGTTACGGTCACGGTCGAGGACAACGGCGTCGGCCTGCCGCAGGACCGCGATCGTATCGTCGAACCCTACGTCACGACGCGCGAGAAGGGCACCGGGCTCGGCCTCGCCATCGTCAACAAGATCGTCGAGGAACACGGGGGGGAGATGATCTTCGCAACCGCCGAAGGTGGCGGCACTCGCGTAACACTGCGGTTTACGCGCGAACCTGCGGTGCAGGGGAGCGAGGCCGCCGAATGATGCATGACAAGGAGTTCCCCTGATGGCCCTAGACATCCTCGTCGTCGACGATGAACGCGATATTCGCGAGCTCGTCTCCGGCGTCCTGTGCGACGAGGGCTACGAATGCCGCACGGCAGGTGACAGCAACGGAGCGCTGGCCGCGATCGATGAGCGTCGCCCGAGCCTGGTGCTGCTCGACGTATGGCTGCACGGCAGCGCGATGGACGGGCTCGAGGTGCTCGACGAGATCAAGAAGCGCGAGCCCGAGCTGCCAGTGATCATCTTCTCCGGTCACGGCAATATCGACACCGCGGTGTCGGCCGTCGGCCGCGGGGCGATGGATTTCATCGAGAAACCGTTCGAGGCCGAACGCCTGCTCCATCTCGTCGGCCGCGCGACCGAGACCGAACGGCTGCGGCGGGAAAATACTCGTCTGCGGCAGGGTTTCTCGCATGGCGAGGAGTTCACCGGCAATTCCCCGGCCATCAACCAGGTTCGTGCGACGCTGAAGCGGGTCGCCAACACCGGTAGCCGCGTGCTCATCAGCGGGCCGGCCGGGGCGGGCAAGGAAGTTGCTGCGCGCCTGCTGCATAGCTGGAGCGGACGCGCCGATTCCGCCTTCGTCATCGTCAATTCTGCGCGGATCACGCCGGAGAGGTTCGAGCAGGAGCTGTTCGGCGAGGAAGCCGACGGTCAGCTCGTCCGGCCCGGTCTTCTCGAACTAGCCGATGGCGGCACGCTCTATCTCGACGAAGTGGCGGACATGCCCCTCTCGACCCAGGCACGCATCCTGCGCGTGCTGACCGAACAATCCTTCGTCCGTGTCGGCGGGAATCGGCAGATCGGCGTCGACGTGCGGGTCGTCTCCTCGACCTCGCGTGATCTGACCGAGGAGATGGAGGACAAGCGCTTCCGGGAAGATCTGTTTTACCGTCTCAACGTCGTGCCTGTCGCGATTCCCTCGCTTGCCGAGCGCCGCGACGACGTCCCGGCGCTCGCCCAGCATTTCTTCGCGCGCTATGCTGCCGAGCAGGGTGTTCCCGCGCCCGATATCTCGGAGGAGGCCATGGCCGCGCTGCAGGCCTACGACTGGCCCGGCAATGTCCGCCAGTTGAGGAACGTGGTCGAGCGGACGGTGATTCTCTCCCCACGCGAGGACCTCGAAGTGATCGAGGCCGAGATGCTGCCGAGTGAGGTTACCGGCGGCAAGCTGGGCGGCGCGAACGGGCTTTCCACGCTGATGGGCGTCCCCCTGCGCGAGGCGCGCGAGACGTTTGAACGCGAGTATCTGAGCATTCAGATCCGGCGCTTCTCGGGCAATATCTCCAAGACCGCGAGCTTCATCGGGATGGAACGCTCGGCACTGCACCGCAAGCTGAAGCTGCTCGGCATGGGCGAGCGGCACGCACCGGACCGGAAGGTCTGAACAGCCTCGGATTGCATCGGATGCAATAACGATTTGCCCGCGGGCACCAATCGCGGCATAATCGGTTACCTATGCGGCGGCGGCTTTCGAGCCGTGGTCAGAATGCGGACCGCAAGGGCGGCCGCCAAGAAGAAGGAAGCAGCCATGCCTACCGGACAGACGCTTTCCGCGCGTCCCAAGCCCAAACCTGAGCCCAAGCCGGCCGACGAGTCGAAGCAGCAGACGCGCCAGGCGAATCTGCAGGACGCGTTCCTCAATATCCTGCGCAAGAACAAGACGCCGGTGACCATGTTCCTGGTGAAGGGCGTCAAGCTGCAGGGTATCGTCACCTGGTTCGACAACTTCTCGATCCTGCTGCGCCGCGACGGTCAGTCGCAGCTCGTCTACAAGCATGCGATCTCGACGATCATGCCCGCGCAGCCGATGGACGCGTCGCAGTTCGCAAGTCAGGATTCGAGCAAGAAGCAGCGCCTCCTGCAGGACGTCTTCCTGTCGCGCGTGCGTGATGCGGAAGCGCAGGTGACGATGTTCCTCGTCAACGGCGTCATGCTGCAAGGCGCGATCGCGGCTTACGACCTGTTCTGCATGCTGTTGGAGCGCGAGGGTTACGTGCAGCTCGCCTACAAGCACGCGATCTCGACGATCCAGCCCGCAACGCCGGTCGATCTGAGCGACGATGACGACTTCGAAGGCGAGGACGACTGAGCTTCGACGACAATCTTCTCGGCGAGGTGTCCCGCGGTGCGCGGGCCCTCGTCGTGTGCCCCGAGATCCGCGGACAGCACCATGATCTGAATGCCGAGGCACGCCTCGCCGAAGCAAGCGGGCTCGCGCTCGCCATCGGGATCGTGGTCGCCGACGCCTTCGTTCTGCCCGTGCGCCAGGTGCGGCCGGGCACCCTCTTCGGCGCAGGTCAGGTCGAGAACATTGCGATTGCCTGCGAACAGAACGAGGCCGAATTGGTCGTCGTCGATGGGGCACTGTCGCCGATCCAGCAGCGCAATCTGGAAGAGACGCTGAAGCGCAAGGTGATCGACCGGACCGGCCTGATCCTCGAGATCTTCGGTGAACGTGCCGCGACCGCCGAAGGGCGCCTGCAGGTCGAACTCGCGCATCTAGACTATCAGCAGAGCCGTCTGGTGCGATCCTGGACCCACCTCGAGCGTCAGCGCGGCGGCTTCGGCTTCCTCGGCGGACCCGGCGAAACGCAGATCGAGGCAGACCGGCGAATGATCCGCCAGCGCATGGGGCGGCTCCGCAAGGAGCTCGAGCAAGTGCGTAAGACGCGCACGCTGCACCGTGAGAGGCGGGGCAGGGCGCCTTGGCCGGTGATCGCGCTGGTGGGTTACACGAACGCTGGGAAATCAACGCTTTTCAATCATTTGACAGGTGAAGCTGTGATGGCGGAAGATCTTCTCTTCGCCACCCTCGATCCGACCATGCGTGCGATTCGTCTGCCGGGTGTGGAGAAGGCGATCCTGTCCGATACGGTCGGCTTCATTTCCGATCTACCGACCCAGCTCGTAGCTGCATTCCGCGCCACGCTGGAGGAAGTCACTGGCGCCGACGTGATCGTTCACGTGCGCGACATGGCGAACGCTTCGGCCGGCGCCCAGAAGACGCAGGTCCTTCAGGTGCTCGCCGAGCTCGGCATCGTCGAAGGGGAGGGGGGCGAGAGCGCCATCCCTATCGTCGAAGCATGGAACAAGATCGACCTGTTGCCACAGGAGCCGCTCGAGGAACTGCTTGGGGTCGCGGAGAGTGAGCAGAATATCGTCCCGATCTCTGCTGAAACTGGCGAGGGCGTTGAAGCGCTGCTCGCTCGGCTCGACGCCTTGCTGACCGCCGGTGCCAAAGTGCACGAGATCGTACTGCCGGCGGGCGAGGGGCAGAAGATCGCTTGGCTTCACGCGCACGGGCAAGTGCTTGGCGATCGGGCGGAGGACGGCGAAGGCGGTCCGGTTCATCGACTCCAGGTGCGTCTGACGCCGAAGGAATTCGGACGCTTTGCCAGCCTGCGCTAACGCTCCGTTCGCTTGACCTCCTGCCAGAGCGCTTCCTGCTCTTCGAGCGAGAGGTCGGGGAACGCGCCGTCCGCCAAGGCTTCCATTGCGCGGAAGCGGCGCTCGAACTTGTTGTTGGCGCTGCGCAAGGCTTCCTCCGCCGGGATACCGTACGCGCGCACGAGATTGACTGCCGCGAACAGCAAGTCGCCCGCTTCGGCGGCTCGGTCGTCAGGGGCGGCGTCGGCGAGTTCCGCCATCTCCTCGACGACTTTGGCTCGGGGCCCTTCCGGATCGGGCCAGTCGAACCCGGCACGTGCAGCCCGCTTCTGGAGCTTCTCGGCGCGCATGAGCGCCGGAAGCGCGGCCGCAACACCGTCGAGAGCACTTTCTGCGCCTTTGGCAGCCCGTTCCTGCGCCTTGAGTGCCTCCCAGCGTTCCTCGCGCATGCCGCCCGGCATGTCGGCGTCACCGAAGATGTGCGGATGGCGGGCCTCGAGCTTGTCGGCGATGGATCGCGCGACGTCGTCGAAATCGAAATGGCCGGCTTCCTCGGCAATGCGGGCCTGGAACACGACCTGGAACAGCAAATCGCCGAGTTCATCGCGAATGTCGGCAACGTCGCCGCGCGAGACGGCATCGGCGACTTCGTAGGCTTCTTCGATCGTGTGCGGCACGATGGTCTCGAAGCGTTGCGCGCGATCCCATTCGCAACCGCGCTCCGGGTCGCGAAGAGTGGCCATGATGCGGAGAAGGCGGGTCAGCTGGTCTGTCATAGTAGAATGATAATATATATTATGTAAAATAAGAGGGTGACGGAGCTAGCCGCCCCATCCGCCGATCGACGAAAACAGGAATGCGACCCCCACGAAGATCGCGATCCACAGCAGCGCCATGCGCACGCTCTTCTTCCAGTCGAACCGGAACGACGCGTAGGCAGTGATAGCCACAGCCAGCCATCCGATCAGCGAAACCATTCGGAGCGCATCGAGATCCGTCACAGCACGACCTCCATCCCGTCGTAACCCACTAGGACGCCATCCGGCACTTCGTCGGACAACGTGCGGTAATCCATGCTCTTGTCGAGATGCGTCAGCACGGTACGCCGCGCCTTGCAGCGCTCTGCGAGATCGAGCGCCATGGCAAGGTGCGCATGCGTCGGATGCGGCTCGCGGCGCAGGCAATCGGTAACGAGAAGATCGACGCCCGCGAAGATCTCGACCATTTCATCACGAATTTCACTGAAATCCGTTGCGTAAGCCACGGATTTCCCGTCAATCTCGAAGCGAAACCCTGTGGATTGAGCCGGTCCGTGGGCCATCTGACACCATGCGATGGAGAAGCCGGCGCAAAGCCTCAGTCGATCGAGCGCTTCCAGCGAGACGATCGTGGGATAGCCGTGCTGCCCGGCGAAGACGTAGTCGAACCGTCGCCGCAGGCGATCAGCCGTCACGGCGTTGGCGTACCCCGGGATCGGTCCGCCGCGCCCATAGCGAAGCACCCGCAGATCGTCGATACCGTGACAGTGGTCGGCATGGTCGTGCGTCCAGAACACCGCGTCAATTGCGTCGATGCGGTTGGCCAGGAGCTGTTGGCGGAGATCGGTAGACGTATCGACCAGGATCCGGCGCCCCTCGTTGCTCTCGAGCAGAATCGACACGCGGGTGCGCCGATTTCTCGGCTCGTCGGGATCGCAATCGCCCCAGTCGTCGCCGATCCGCGGAACCCCGGTGGACGTGCCCGAGCCGAGCAGGATGCACTTCACGCCTTCGCCTTCGAAAAGAGGCGGTAGAAGTTGCGCGTGGTGGTCTCCGCAAGCTGCTCCAACGGTTCGCCGCGCAGGTCCGCAATGAACTGCGCCGTGTTGCGCACGAAGGCTGGCTCGCATTTCTTGCCGCGATGAGGCACCGGCGCGAGGAATGGGCTATCGGTCTCGACCAGCAGCCGTTCTGCCGGCAATCCGGCCGCAATTTCCTGCAGTTCCGACGCGTTCTTGAAAGTCACTATCCCCGAAAGGGAGATCGTCAGGCCGAGATCCAGAACCTTGCGCGCGAATTCGGCCGAAGCGGTAAAGCAGTGGATCAGCGCCGGGAAAGCGCCCTTCTCCATTTCGTCAGCAAGGATTGCGGCAGTATCGTCCTCCGCATCACGCGTATGGATGATCACCGGCAGGTTGGTTTCCCGCGCGACGCCGATGTGCGTGCGAAACAGCGCCTGCTGCACGCCGCGGTCCGACTTGTCGTAATAATAGTCGAGCCCGGTTTCGCCGATGCCGATCACGCGCGGGTTCTCGGTTGCGGCGAATAGTTCCGCGGCGCCGAGATCCTCATGCGCGTCGGCTTCGTGCGGATGGATGCCGACGCTCGCCCAGACGTCGCTCTCGCGTTCCGCGGTGCCGACCACCCTGTCCCATTCGCTGCGGCGGGTGGAGATGTTGAGAAAGCCCCCTACCCCGGCCGCGCGAGCACGCGCGAGCACGTCGGGCTGGTTCTCCGCCAGTCCTTCGTATTCGAGGTGACAGTGGCTATCGATCAGCATCAGGCCGTCTCGCTCTCCGGCAACTCGAGACGCGGGAACACGCCGACCGGTTTGTCGAGGGCGAACCCGCCATCAACGAGCGCTTCGAACCAGGTGTCGTTCCCGATCGCGGCGTAGTCGCGTGCGTCCCGGGCGACGCCCATCTGGTCGAGCAAGGCGCCGGCCGCGCCGGGCACGACCGGCCGCACCGCGATCGCCAGATCGTGCACGCAGCGGAAGAGCGTCATCAGCACTGCCTCCATCCGCGCGGGATCGGTCTTGCGCAGCGTCCAGGGCGCCTGCTCGTCGACATACTGGTTGCAGGCGAACACCGCCCGCATCCACGCCTCCAGACCCACCGAGAAGTTGAGCCGTTCGAATTCACGCGGCAGATCCCCGGCGCAGGCGGTGCGCACGGCCGCTATTAGCGACAGGTCCGCCGCGTCCGGCTCGCGCATGGCAAGTTTGCCATCCATGTTCTTGTGAATCATGGATAACGTCCGCTGCGCAAGATTGCCGAAGCTGTTCGCGAGCTCGGCATTCGCGCGGGTCACGATCGCTTCGGGCGAGTAGCTGCCGTCCTGCCCGAAGGCGATCTCGCGCAGGAAGAAATAGCGCAGCGGATCGACCCCGAAGCGTTCCGCCAGTTCGAGCGGATCGGTTACGTTGCCGACCGATTTGGATTCCTTCTGGCCGCGGTTGAGCAGGAAGCCGTGACCGAAAACCTTCTTCGGCAGCGGCAGGCCCGCGCTCATCAGGAAAGCAGGCCAGTAGATCGTATGGAAACGGACGATGTCCTTACCGATCAAATGCAGGTCGGCCGGCCAGAACTTGCGCCAGAGCTCGGTATCCTCGGGATAGCCGAGGCCGGTAATGTAGTTGGTCAACGCGTCGACCCAGACATACATCACGTGCCCGTCGCTGCCCGGCACCGGCACGCCCCAGTCGAAGCTCGTCCGGCTGACGGACAAGTCCTTCAGGCCGCCGGAAACGAAGGCGATCATCTCGTTACGGCGGCTCTCCGGTTCGACGAACCCCGGCGTGCACAGGAGCTCCAGCAGCGGCTCCTGATACCTGGACAGCCGGAAGAACCAGCTTTCCTCGACGGTCCATTCGACCGGCGTGCCCTGCGGCGAAAGCTTGTCTCCGCCCTCGCCTTCGACCAGTTCCTTTTCGTCGTAATAAGCCTCGTCGCGAACCGAGTACCAGCCTTCGTATCGGTCGAGGTAAAGGTCGCCGTTCGCCTCCATCGCCCGCCAGATGGCCTGGCTGGCGCGGTGGTGGTCCTCCTCCACGGTGCGTATGAAGCGGTCATACGAGACGTTAAGGGCGTCGGCCATCACCTTGAAGTAACCGGCCATTTCGTCGGCCAGTTCGCGCGCGGTCCTGCCCTGTTCGGCTGCCTTGCGCGCCATCTTGAGTCCGTGCTCGTCGGTGCCGGTCTGGAAGCGCACTTCGCGCCCCATGGCTCGCTGGAAGCGGGCGACGACGTCAGCCGCGACCGCCTCGTACGCGTGGCCAATGTGCGGCCGGCCGTTCGGATAGTTGATTGCGGTGGTGATATAGAAAGGGTCAGGCATCGGCGCGCTCGCTAGCGGGCGCGGCGGAGGCGAGCAAGGTGCCGATCTCCATTACCAGCAGGCCCGGATCGAAATTGTAGGTCGGGGCTTCTCCCGCGAGGCGGACGAGCGCGGCGTGGGCGTCCACGAGATTCGACCATTCGCGCCGGCCCTCCCCCGTCATCTGGCCGGCGAGCACCGAGCGGGCGAGATCGAGGATCGCGGTCATCCGCTCGCGGTCCGGACGCGCACCGATCGCCTCCGCCAGTTGCCCGCGCAGTTCGAAGCTCTGGTCGCCTTGGCGGACGATCTCCGTCATCAACCTGTCGAGCGGCGCAAGATCGCGTTCCACGAACTCGAGCGCCGCGCCGGGGGAGCCGCTCGCGGCGCGCACGGCCGCCTCGCGCGTTCGCGCATCCGCATCAGGCGCTTCGGCGGCAAGCCAAGCTGTCAGCTCCGCCTCGCCGAGCGAAGGGAACCGCAGCACGCGGCAGCGCGAGCGGATCGTCGGCAGGAGCTTCGCTGGCCGGTGCGCGACAAGCAGGAAGAAGGTGCCCGCGGGAGGCTCCTCGAGGCTCTTGAGCAGCGCGTTGGACGCGCTCTTCTCGAGGTCGTCAGCCGGGTCGATGATGACCGCGCGGCGCGATCCCAGCGTGGGCCGGGTGGTCAAGCGCTGCTGCATCGCACGGATCTGCGCGACGGTGATGTTGCGTTTGACCTCGTACGGCTTGCCTTCCTCGCGCTTGCGTTCCTCCTTCTCGTCCTTCGGCAGGTGCGTGAGAACGTGGACGTCCGGATGGACGCCCTGGGGCTGAGGAATGCCCGGCTCGGCGCACAGCTCGCGCGCGGCCGCCTCTGCAAAACGCATCTTGCCGAGACCGCGCCGGCCCGCGAGGAGCCATGCGTGGTGCATGCGCTCGCCCTGCAGGGCATCGCGCCATTGCCGCCAGGGTTCGTCGTGCCCGAGCATCGTCATCGCGCTGCCTCCCTCAGCAGCGGCTCGATCACCTCGAGAACCCGAGCGTGGACCTGCTCGGGCGTTCCTGTGCCGTCGACGACGGCGAACGCCGAGGGGGCGGCTGCCGCGAAACCTCGGAAGGCCTCCGCCACCTGCGCGTGATAGCCGGCGTCGCGCCCGCCGATCGCGTCGGACCGTCCCGCATCGCGCGCGGCCAGGCGCTCGGCCGCGATGCCGGGCGCGACGTCGATCAGCAGCGCAAGATCCGGCCGCAGTCCGCCGCTGCCGATGTCGTGCAGCACCCGCACTGCATCGTCGCCGAGCCCGCCGGCGCTGCCCTGGTAGGCTCTGCTCGAATCCACGAAGCGGTCGCACACGATCCATCGCCCATCTTCGAGCGCGGGGCGAATGCGGCGGGCGACGTGATCCGCACGCGCGGCAGCGAAGAGCAGTGCCTCCGCAGGTGCGCCCCACCCTTCCCCCGGCGGGTCCAGCAGGAGCCCGCGAATGGCTTCGGCGCCCGGCGTGCCACCGGGTTCGCGGGTCAGCTCGACATCGACGCTGCGCACGGCGAGCGCTTCGGCGAGCATCTTCGCCTGGGTGGACTTGCCCGTCCCCTCGCCGCCTTCGAACGCGATGAAGCGGCCGCGGGTCATCGAAACACGCCCACCACGCCGTTCACCAGCCGCTGCCAGGCGTTCGCCTGCGGGACGGCCTCGCCCGTCAGCAGCGGCACCCGCGAGGGCGGCGCGCCTTCGACCGCGATTTCGAGCTCCGCGACGTGCTCGCCTTCTTCCAGCGGCGCTTCGAGCGGACCGTCGTAGCGGATCGTCAGGCGCGGTGTGGCTCTGGTCCCGTCCGGATAGGTCGCGTGGATCGGCCCTGCCGCGACCAGCGGAACCGTGCTGCGAGCGCCCTCCTGTACCAGCGCTTCACCGACATAGCCGCCGCGCGCATAGAGCTTGCGCGTGTCGAACGCGTCGAACCCCCACTCCATCATCGCGACCGAGGCATCGTTGCGGTCGCGCGGTGTCGGTGCGGTCGCCGCGACCATGATCAGCCGCCGGCCGTCACGCTCGGCGCTACCGAGGAAGCCGTAACCGGCCTGATTGGTGAAGCCGGTCTTGATCCCATCCGCGCCCTCGACCCTTCCGGTGATCGGGTCATGGTTCGCCTGCGCGATTCCGCGATATGTCATGCCCTCGCGCCCGAAATAGAACCTGTAGAGATCCGGGTGACGGACAATCATCTCGCGGGCGAGGATGGCCAGGTCGTTGGCAGTGGTGAATGTCCGCCCTTCGTCCATCCAGCCGTTGGGCGTGCCGAAGTGGCTGTCGGTCATCCCGATCTCGCGCGCCTTGGCGTTCATCATCGCGACCCAGTTGTCGACCGAGCCGGCCGCGCCTTCCGCCAGCACCACCGCCGCGTCGTTGGCCGAAACGCTCGTAACCCCGAGCAGCAGCGTCTCGACCGTGACGGGTTCGCTCCTGTCCAGGAACATGCGCGATCCCTTGCCAAACCACTCGCGATAGGCGTTCTCGCTCATCATGTACGACTGGCCGGGCGACAGCTCGCCGGCATCCATCAGCTCGAAGGCGAGGAACGCGGTCATCACCTTGGTGATCGAGGCGGGCATGAAGCGCCGGTCGGCCTCCCGGGAAAACAGCACCTGCCCGGAGGAGAGGTCGACGAGGAGCGCGATCGGTGCGCCCGGGAACGGCTGCACCGCGCCCGGCTCGGGATCGGCGCTTCCCGCCGCACTGGCAAGCGCCAGCGCGGGAAGAACGGCGAAATATCGAAGAAGACCGGTCAATTGCGCTCCCGCCGCCGGCGGGAAGCCGGCGGATCAACCTGCTGTGGACACTCTCGCGTCGCTATAACCGGCAGCGCGTACCTTGGCGAGCGCGGCTTCGGCCTGTCCACGGGTCGCGTAAGGGCCCGTGCGGACGCGGTAGAAGCGCCCGGCCTTGGAGACGAACCCGCCCAGCTCAACGGCTGCCCGATCGGCGTTTTCCTTGCTCGAGAAGGCGGCAGCCTGAACCACGAAGGCGCCAGCGGGCGGTTCCGATTGCGCCGGCGCCGCGCCCTCGAGAGGTTCGAGTGGGTACGCCGCGGCCGCCGGCTGCCCCGATGGCGCAGGCGGTGCGCTCGTGGCCGGTTCGGCGCGTGCAAGGGGCGGCGGTGCGGTGGGCGGGCCCGCCGTCTGAACGCCCGAGGGAACGGGCGGCCTGCGACCGTCCGCCAGGCTGGCCGATCCGTGCTTGGGCAGACTGCGCCGCAACACCCCGAGAAGGGTCTCCGGCGTGTCCATGCGCAGCGGTGCCGCGCGGCCGGCGCGAAGCTCGGCGCGCTGCACCTCAGGCGGATTGACCCGGCGCACACGCACGGGTGCTCCCGCGCCTGCGCCGAGCTGCGCAAGCGCGTCGGGCGACAGCGCCACCAGTTGCTTGGTCGACATCGGACCCCGCCGCTCGACCCGCGCGAGAATGGTCCGGCCGGTCTCGAGCGAGGTCACTTCGACGTAGCTCGGCAGCGGAAGCGTCTTGTGGGCCGCGGTCACGCCCGCGGTGGCCTCGTCGGCAGCCAGATAGCCGACCTCGTCGTAGTTCATCACGTCGGTGGGGACGTACTCGATCCCGTCGATCGTAAACGGATTCCCCAGCACCATCGGATAATCGGCCGCCGGTCCGGTCGCCTGCGCCGCGAGCGGCGATCCCGCTTCGGCAGCGGGACGATCGCCTCCACCGGCGAGCCCGCACCCGGCCAGGGCGACGCTCAGTGCGAGCGCGGCGGCTCCACGAAACAGGTCATCGGGCAATCTCATCTGCAAGCAATCCCACACTCATCGCGTAGTAGTTCGAGCAGTTGTATTCGAGGATAACCCTATAATTTGCCGTTAAGAGCCACGCCGGAGCCGCCCGCCCATCCGGCTGAAAGAGCGAGGCCATCACGCTGTCGTCCAGCGGGCGCTGCGGCTGAACGCCGAGCGCACGCCACTCGCCCACGGTCCGCCACTGGCTGTGCCGCTCGTGCACGCGCGGACAGACCGGAGAGACGACCTTGCTGCGCACCGCGGACCAGTTGAACCCGCTCGGCACCGAGGCGCGCACGCCCCAGGGCTGGCCGGCCCGCCAGCCTGCATCGCGGAAGTAGTTGGCGATCGACGCCAGCGTGTCGGCGCTGTTGCTGAAGATGTTCGCCCGTCCGTCACCGTCGCCGTCGGTCGCCAGACGCAGGTAGACGCTCGGCAGGAACTGAGGGTTGCCGAACGCGCCGGCCCAGCTCCCCTTGAGCTGCGAGCGAGGATAGCCCTTGTCGGCGACCTTGAGCAGGTCGACGAACTCGCCGGCGAACAGCTCCCGGCGGCGCCCTTCCCAGGCGAGCGTTGCGAGCGCCTGGGCCAGATCGAAGCTCCCGGTCACCGCGCCGTAAGCCGTTTCATGGCCCCAGATCGCGACCAGGATTTCACCGGGCACGCCGTATTCGCGCTCGATCGCACGGATCGTGCCGAGCGACGACGAGTACGCGCGCTTGCCGCCGTTGATCCGCGCGGCATCGACGTGCCTGTCGATATAGGACGACAGCGGCGGGTACCCGCTACCGCTCGAAGACGATCCCGGCTGTCCGCGGTCGAGCTCGATCACGCGGTGGTTCGGTTGAAGACCCTGAGTCATGCGCACGATCGTCGCTTCGCTCACCCCTTCGGCCCGCGCCCGTGCGGTGAGCTGCTGGAGATAGCTATCGAACGGCATGTCCTGCGCCGCGGCGGGAACGGCGGGTGTGAACACGGCGGCGGAGAGGGCGAGGGTCAGGAGAGCGCGCTTGATCATGCGAACGTTGTGGCAGAGCTCAGTTTAACCGCAAATGATTTTCGATGTTTATGCTGGCGGTAGAGCCGAACCGACGCGCCGATGATGACAACCACGCACACAGCCGCTAGCGCGCAAAACAGCGGACAGGTGGCCGAGTGGTTTAAGGCAGCGGTCTTGAAAACCGCCGTGGGTTAACGCCCACCGTGGGTTCGAATCCCACCCTGTCCGCCAGCAGCCGATCCCATCTCAAGAACCATCGGAAGACGCTCGGCTTCAGACCGGTCTGGTTCGGGTTTGTGGGCCCGGACCTTACGCTCTGCGCTGCTGCCAAGCTGGCGGCCGTAGCGTCTCAAGGCGTGTTGGACGCGCGGCCCGCCTGCTTCGCTCTTCAGCAGGTTCCTGGGACAACGCGCGCAGGGTGCCAGGCACTCGTTCACACCCTCATCCGGGTGGCTGTTGCATTTTTACGACATTCGGCAGCGAAGAATAAGGCACTGACGCAATTTTATTTGCGACGGGGTTTGTCGTGTCGCATGCGACGGTCTGCAACGTTTTGCGTCGTGCGCGCAACGCGCAATTTGCTCACGAGCCGGACAACGGCCTTTTCCCAGGGGGAGCGAAGACATGAGAAAATCTCTAGCAATCAAAGGGCGTCTGTTCGCAAGCGCCGGAGTGGCAGCACTGTCGTTCGCGGCTTTCGCGTCGCCAGCCCACGCTCAGGACGAACCCGATCCGGTCCTCGTCCCGGACGATGCGTGCGCAGATCCGAACGATCCGAATTGCGCGGCCTACGATCAGGACGAGAACATCATCGTGGTTACAGGTTCGATCCTGCGTCGTACCGATACCGAAGCTCCGTCGCCAGTCACCGTGCTCAGCGCCGAGACGCTCGAAGAACGCGGCATCAACACCGTGGCAGACGCGGTCCAGCGGCTGTCGGCCAACGGTGCTGGCACGATCACCCAGGGCTGGAATACGGGCTTCAACTTCGCTTCGGGCGCGAACGCTCCGGCGCTGCGCGGTCTGACGGTGCAGGCGACCCTGTCGATTTCCGACGGGCTGCGCATGGCGCCCTATCCGCTTGCCGACGACGGCCAGCGCAACTTCGTCGACCTCAACACCATTCCCAACGCTGTCGTGGATCGCATCGAAGTGCTGCGTGACGGTGCCTCCTCGACGTACGGTGCCGACGCGATCGCGGGCGTCATCAATGTCATCACCAAGAAGGAAATCCAGGGCCTCCACCTTGGCGGCTCGGTCGGCGTTTCGCAGCGCGGCGATGCGGGCGAACAGCGTATCGACGTAACTTGGGGTTATGGCGACCTCGCCGAGCAAGGCTTCAACTTCTACGTGAGCGGCGAATACCAGAAGCAGGACGCGCTCTGGGCCCGCGATCGCGGCTATCCCTTCAATACGCAGGATTGGACCGGCGTGTGCGGCGCCAGCGGCAGTTGTTTGCCGAACTTGAACTGGAACGGCTACACTCCGGAGGATGGAAGCTTTAATGGGCTGATCAGCATTCCTGGGGTGACGCTCGTTCGCCCGGTCGACGACACGCCGCTGGATCCGGGCAATCCCGACGACAGCCCGCCAAACCCGATGACGGGCGCGGGTCGGTTCGAATTCCTGAACCCGGCCGCCGGCTGCCTCGGCTACAATATGCATCAGAATACCGCCGGCTCGGGCACTGCTCCGCTCGCGGGCGTTTGCGAAGTCGACTTCCACGGCGACTACATCATGTTGCAGCCGGAGATCGAACGTCAGGGTCTGACGGCGCGTTTCACCGCCGACGTCGGCGATCGGGCGCAAATCTACGCGATTGCCAACTATTACAACACCAAGACCCATGCGTCGTTCACGCCGCTGGGCTTCAACGGCACACCAACACCGCCCAACAATGGGGTGGCTGCCTACAACGTGATGCTACCGGTATACGTCTGTAACGCCGGCGTCGGCACGCCGACCGGCACGGGCACCGGATGCGACGCAACCAACGGCGTTCTCAACCCGTACAACCCCTATGCCGCCGACGGCCGCACCGCGCAGGCATTCGTTCGTTCGACCCGCCCCCGCACCGTCGATACGAGCTCGCGCGCACTGCGTGGCGTGCTCGGGATCGATGGCACCTTCGGCGACGACTGGCGTTATTCAGCCAGCTTCACGGGGTCGGAAGTGCGTCTTAAGCGCACGCAGGACAATTACTACATCCCGCAGCGGATCATGGATGCCGTCGCGCGCGGCCAGATCAACTTCAACGACCTTGAAGCCACGCCGGAGGATATCTGGGACTACATCGGCCCGCGTCAGGTCACAACGTCGGTGTCGGAGCTGTGGCAGGTTCAGGGTACGATCGCCAAGGATCTGTTCGAACTTCCAGGCGGCCCGCTGCAGGCGGCGGTCGGCGTGTCTTATCGCGACGAATCGATCGACGCTCCGAGCGGCAACCCGGGTACGCTGGGCAACCAGTACGAACGCTATTACAGCATCAACTCAGTGGGCACCTCGGGTAGCCGCAATGTGAAATCGGCGTTCTTCGAAGTGGGCGCGCCAATCGTGGAGCAGTTCGAAGTCAACGTTTCGGGCCGCTACGACGATTACTCGACGGGTCAGTCGAACTTCTCGCCCAAGGTCGGCGTCAAGTTCACCCCCATTCCACAACTCGCTCTGCGCGGCACCTTCTCGAAGGGCTTCCGCATCCCGAGCTTCAACGAAAGCTTCGGCCTGCCGACCACGGGCTATGTGACCCGCACAGTCAACTGTGAGACCTTTGCGGCTTTCTGCGCGGCGCATGGCGACAACGCTTATGCGACCGGCAACTACTCGCTGGGCCTCACGCAGGTCGGCAACCCAGAACTTGACCCGGAAAAGTCGACGGCGTTCACCGCCGGCGTCATCTACGAGCCGATCCGCAACGTCAGCCTGACGGTCGATTTCTGGCATATCAAGGTCAAGGATCTGATCGTCGGTGTGACCGATACGAGCGCGGCGGAAGCGGCCTACTACGCCAATAACGGCGTGGTCGACATTCCGGGGATTACCGTGATCCCGGGTCAGCCCGACCCGGCGTTCCCGAACGCCCTGCCCCTCATCGGCTTCATCCAGTCGTCGTTCACCAACCAGGACGAGCAGACGGTCAGCGGCATCGATTTCGGCGCCCGGGCCAGCTTGCCTATTAACGACGCGGTGACTTGGCGGACCGACTTCGACGCCTCGTACATGCTGAAGTATGAGCTGACGACCGACGACGGCGAGGTGCTGCGCTACGACGGCACGCTCAGCCCGTGCAACATCACGTCCTGCTCGGGTTCGCCCAAGTGGCGTGCTACGTGGCAGAACACGCTGGAATTCGGCGATACCGCGGTCAGTCTGACGGCCTATTACACCAAGGGCTATGATACGGCGTCGATCGACTTCGGCGGCATCAAGGGCGATTGCGAATTCAACGCGGCCAATGGGACGTCGACCCATTCCTATGTCGACGGTACTCCGGTCAACTGCAAGACGGATGACATCTGGAACTTGGACCTGACGGTGTCGCAGGACGTGGGCGACAGGTTCACCCTGTATGCGAACGTGCTCAATCTGCTCGACACCAAGCCGCCGTTCGACCCGGATGCCGCTTATGCGCTGTTTGGCTTCAACCCGGCATGGGCTGGTCCGAACATCATGGGTCGCTACTTCCGCGTTGGCGCGAAGGTACACTTCTAAGCGAGCGCGGTTAGACCAGCTTGGGCGGCTTTCTCGAAAGCCGCCCATTTTTTGTCCTCTGTGCGGGACACCGCGCATGACGCATGCCTGAAGGAGTAGTCCGCGTGATCAAGATCAGCCTTGCGGTGCTGCTGGCTGCTGTTCCAGCCGCCGCCTTCGCCGTGGATGCCGACGAGCCACCAGTCGCCCAGCCGGACGAGGAAAAGGTGATCTGCAAGCGCGAGGTGGCGACCGGATCGATCATGTCTCGGCGCGTCTGCCTCACCAAGGCGGAATGGAAAGCGATCGAGGAGCAGAGCAAAGCTGACCTCGACCGCACGCGAGCCATGGAACGTTCGCGCTCACTGGTAAAAGAGAGCCTCTGACCCGCTAGATAGCCCCCGGCGATGTGAGAATTGCATCGCCTTCGGTATCAACCGGCATCGATCCCACCACGATTGTCAGCAGCAGTACTGGCGTCGTGTTCCCTGCGCGTGCGTAGCAGGTGATCTTCGCGTACGCCGCCTCTTCGGTTCGCTTCGCAGCGGTCGCCCTCGTGATCCTGCGGGTCGTCGTCGATTTCGTATTCCATCGCACCTCTCCTTCGATGGAGAAACGCGGGGGACTTCGAGTGGTAACGGCGTCGTCGGTGGAGCGCCCGGTTTTTTCGCCGAACCGCTGTCAGGTGGTTATCGCGTGGCCTTGCAGCGCCTCGTAGTCTGCGCGGCACGCGTCCGCAACTTCGCGGTGGCTTTCGTCGAGCATCGGCACAGGACCGGGCGGGTGGCCGAATCCCGTGGAGTCATTGACCCTGTCGTACCAATGCGCGCCCCAGACGCCGTCCTCCGGGTGTGGCCCGGTTTTCCACCGAAGCATGGCCGGGTCCCAGTCGATCCCCAGCGCAAGGCATAGCTTCTCCAGCACGCCCGGCGGGTCGGCGAGTATGTCGTCCGAGTCCACCACCGGGGGAATGGTGCCCGTCCGCTCCGCCTCATACTCGAAATAGCGGCGCAGCTGCGCGAAGCCGAGCATCTCGGGTCGGCGCAATTCGTTCTTTGCGCGATAGCTCGCGACCACCCGTTCCGGCGAACGGATCAGGAAGGCGTGCCGATGATCCGCCATGTCGGCGATTCCCACCGGGCCGACCATATGGTGCGGCATGTGCTTCTGATACCAGATGGGCTCGCCGCCGGGAGAGTTGCCGGACTGGGCCGCCAGCACCGAGCGCCAGTCGCAATCCATCGAGGCGATCGTTTCCTCCGCCATCGGGTGCCGCTCGCCCGTCGCCTTGAGGAACGCGCCGTAGAACGGCTCGTCCGAAACGGCGCAGTCGGCCCGCGAGGAGAAGCTGCGCATCATTGCGGTCGAGATGTTGCGCGGGCCCGACCACATGGCGATGCGGATCGTCATGGCCGTGCCCTTCCGGCGACATCCCGCGCGAGACGTTCCAGATAGAGCTGCTGGAGCCGCTCGACCATCGGGCCCCGCTCGGCGCCGAGCACCCGCCCGTCGACCGAGCCGACCGGCGCCACGCCGGCGAAGGTGCCGGTGGTGAACGCCTCGTCGGCGCCGTAGACATGGGTCAGCGAGAAGTTGCGCTCGAACACCGGAATGCCTGCCTCGCGGGCCACTTCGATCACCAGGCCGCGGGTGATCCCGTCGAGGCAGTAGTCGCCCGTCGACGTCCAGATCTCGCCGCCCCGCGCGATGAAGAAGTGCGTCGAGTTGCAGGTCGCGACGAAGCCGTGAGGATCGAGCATGAGCCCCTCGTCCACCCCCGCCTGCGCCGCCTGGATGCAGGCGGTGATGCAGTTGAGCTTCGAATGCGAGTTGAGCATCGGGTCCTGCACATCGGGATAGCCGCGGCGCACGTGGACCGTGAAGAGCCGAAGCATCCGCGTCGCCGTTTCGGGCGCCGGCTCCTTCCATTCGGGAATGATGACGATGGTCGCCGGCGTCACCACCACGCGCGGGTCCTGGTAGGGGGTGGAGCGCACGCCGCGCGTGACCATCAGGCGGATGTGCACCCCGTCATCCGTCATGCCATTGGCGTCGAGCACGGCATAGAGCCGCCTCTCGAGTTCCTCGCGCGTGACGCCGATATCCATGTGGATGGCCTTCGCGCCGCGCCAGAGGCGATCGAGATGCCGGTCGAGAAAGGCCAGGCAGCCGCCATGAAACCGGATCCCCTCCCACACGCCGTCGCCGAGCATGAAGCCGCTGTCGAACACGCTGACCCTGGCTTCGGCTCGCGGGAAATGCTCACCGTTCACGTCGATCAGAATGGTCTCGTTCCGCGTGTCCGGAACGTAGTGGTGCGTGCCCTGCGTCATTCGCTCAGTGTCCTCTCTGGACGATGTCGTCCATCATCTCGCGCAGCTTCGGGTCCCATTCGGCGCGCAGTTCCCTGATCTTCGCGAGCAGCGGTTCGTTCTCATAAGCCGGAATGTCGAGCCGGTAGAGGTCGGCGACCTCGCGCATCGAAGTGCGGTCCATTTCCTCGAACGCATCCGCCATCGCTCGCGCGCCCTGCGGGTCGGCGCCAAGCGCCTCGTAGGCGGAGCGGCCCATGCGGATCGCCGCATCGTAGGTCTCGCGGATAACGTCGCGGCACCCCATTGCCCACAGATGGTAGACGTGATCGCGGTCGATCGCGCGGGCGACGACGTGGATCTGCGGGAAGTTCTTGATCGCGTACTGGACGAGCTTGTCGATCTGCTCCCGCTCGTCGAGCGCCACGATCAGCAGCTTCGCGCGGGCGATCCCGGCGGACGCCAGCAGGTCGGGCCGGGTTGCGTCGCCGAAATAGCTCTTCACCCCGAACTTCTTGAGATGTTCGAGATGCGTCGAATCGTAATCGATCACGGTTGCGCGGTAGCCGGCGATATCGAGCATGCGGTCCACGATCCCGCCGACCCGGCCGCGCCCGGCGATGATGATCGGATTCTCCTCTTCGATCGAATCCGCCTCGCGCTCCTCGCCGCGGCAATAGGCGGCTTCGATCAGCCGGTCGTAGGCGATGAACAGCAATGGCGTGACGAGCATGGTGAGAGCCACGATCAGCAGCAGCAGGTCCGCCGTTTCGCCGTCCAGCACGAAATTGGCCACTGCGAAGGCGATCAGCACGAAGGCGAACTCGCCTGCCTGCGCGAGGCTGAGAGAGAAGAGCCACGACGCCTGGCGCCGGATCCCGGCGGCCCGCGCGATCAGCGCTAGAACCGCGACCTTCACCGCGATCACGACCGCAGCCCAGAAGAGCACCGTGCCCCAGTTCTCCATCGCCAGCGCGAAATCGATCCCTGCGCCTACGGTGATGAAGAACAGGCCGAGCAGCAGGCCCTTGAACGGCTCGATGTCGCTTTCGAGTTCGTGCCGGTATTCGCTGTTCGCGAGGACCACTCCGGCGAGGAACGTGCCGAGGGCGGGCGAGAGGCCGACGATGGTCATCAGCAGCGCGATGCCGATCACGAAGACGAGCGCGGTGGCGGTGAACAGCTCACGCAAGTGCGCCGCGGCGATGAAACGGAACACCGGGCGGGTAAGATAGGTGCCGATCAGCACGACCGCGCACACCGCGGCAAGTGTCGTCAAGCCCGACAGCCAGACCGGCATGCCCTCGGTCAGGTTGAAGCCGCTGCCGTGGCCATGAGCGGCTCCCGCGGCCGCAGAGCCTGCCGAGGCCAGTTCGGGCAAGGCGAGGAACGGGAGAATGGCCAGCATCGGGATGACCGCGACGTCCTGAAACAGCAGGACCGAGAAGCTGCCCTCCCCACCTTCGCTTTTCAGCAGGCCCTTCTCGGTGAGAGTTTGCACCACGATCGCCGTGGACGAGAGCGCCAGCACCATGCCGATCGCAAGAGCGGTGCGCCACGCCTCCCCCGCGAGCATCATCGCCGCCGCGAGCGCCAGCGTTGTCAGCAGCACCTGCCCGCCGCCCAGCCCGATCAGGCGCCGGCGCATTTCCCACAGCTTCTTCGGCTCGAGTTCCAGCCCGACGATGAACAGCATCATGACGACGCCGAATTCGGCAAAGGCCTGGAGCGCATCGACGTCGACCCGCAGCGCGCCGAGCAGCGGCGAGATCGCCATCCCTGCGAGCAGATAACCGAGCACGGAGCCGAGCCCGAACCGGGTGGCGAGCGGTACGGCCACCACGCCCGCGATCATGATCACGAAGGCGAGGATCAGGAATTCGGTCATTTCGCTCTCCCTCGCCTCGGTCCCCGTCGGGGCCGCTTAGTGCCCGTAGGTGCCCGTCAGATGTGCAGCGCGCGTCCGTAAGCGCCGAGCACGCTCTCGTGCATCATCTCCGAAAGAGTCGGATGCGGGAAGACCGTCTGCATCAGTTCGGCTTCGGTGGTCTCCAGCGTCTTGCCGACGGTATAGCCTTGAATCAGCTCGGTTACCTCGGCTCCGATCATGTGCGCGCCGAGCAGTTCGCCGGTCTTCGCGTCGAACACGGTCTTGATGAAGCCTTCCGCCTCGCCGAGCGCGATCGCCTTGCCGTTGCCGATGAAGGGGAAGTTGCCAACCTTCACCTCGTGGCCCGCCTCCTTCGCCTTCGCCTCGGTCATGCCGACGCTGGCGATCTGCGGGTGGCAGTAGGTGCAGCCCGGGATATTGTTGCGGTCGAGCGGGTGCGGATGGACGTCCTTATTGCCAAGCTCCTGCGCGATCGCCTCCGCCGCAGTGACGCCCTCGTGGCTCGCCTTGTGCGCCAGCCATGGACCCGGCGTGCAGTCGCCGATCGCCCACAGGCCTTTCGTCTTCGTACGGCCGTACGGATCGATCTGGATGAAGCCGCGGTCCATTTCGGCGAGCTTCTCAAGCCCGACATTCTCCGTGTTGGGCTGGATGCCGATGGCGACGATCACGTGACTGAACTCGCTTTCGGAGACCTTGCCGTCCTTCGCCTTGATCTTCGCTTTCACACCGCTCGCGCCAACTTTCAGGTCTTCGACGCCCGCGCCGGTCATGACCGTCATGCCCTGCTTGGTGAGCGACTTCTCGAGGAAAGTGGAGACGTCCTTGTCTTCCACCGGCACGATCCGGTCGAGCATCTCAACGACCGTAACTTCCGCTCCCATATCATTGTAAAAACTTGCGAATTCTATCCCGATAGCGCCGCTGCCGATGACCAGCAGCTTCTTCGGCATCTCGGGCGGAGTCATCGCGTGGCGATAGGTCCACACGCGCTTCCCGTCCGCCTTCGCAAACGGCAGATCCCGCGCTCGCGCGCCGGTGGCGACGATCACGTGTTTCGCCTCCAGCTTCTCCTCGCCCTTCTCGCCCTTGACGGTCATCGAGGTCGAGCCGGTCATGGTCCCCTCGCCCATGTGGACCGCGATCTTGTTCTTCTTCATCAGGTGCGTGACGCCCTGATTGAGCTGCTTGGCGACGCCCCGGCTGCGCTTTACCACCGCTTCAAGATCGGCCTCTATCTCTTTGGCTTTGAGGCCGTAATCCTGTGCGTGTTGCATGTAGTGGAAGATCTCGGCCGAGCGCAGCAGCGCCTTGGTCGGGATGCAGCCCCAGTTGAGGCAGATGCCGCCCAGGTTCTCGCGCTCGACGATCGCGGTCTTCAGGCCGAGCTGCGCGCAGCGGATCGCGGCGACATAGCCGCCGGGGCCCGAACCGAGCACGATAACGTCGTATTTGTCAGCCATTCGTCATTTCCTTGGGGAGTGATGTCGCCGCCTCGCCGACCGCGCGCGGGCGATCGTTTTCATCGAGCAGCACGAATTTGAAAGTTCCGGCCGCGACCCTGACGGTCGCCTCGCCATTGCGTTCGCGCGCGATTGCCTCGGCGGCGATGGTCAGCGACGTGCGGCCGGCCGCGGCGATGTCGCAGTAGACCGAGAGTTCATCGCCTACCCCCATCGCACCCGGGAACGCGAAGTCGGTGGCGGAGACGACGACCGCCTTGCCCCGCCCTACCCGGCTTGCGAGCGCCCCAGCCGCGAGCGCCATCTGGCTCATCAGCCATCCACCGAACACGCCCCCATAAGGGTTGGTGTCCGCCGGCATTGCGGTGACGCGGATCATGGGGACGCGGGTGGCACTCATGCCGGTCATCCCACCACCAGTTCAAGGTTCTCGGCGATGACCCAGCCATGGCGGCACGGCCCGTCATACAAGCGGCTCTCCGGCACAGGGCTGCTGACACGGCAGTCACCGAGTTCCTGGAACTCGCCTGACGGATAGACGATGCCCTGCCACTCGCCTTCCGCTTCGCACAGCCAGACGAGCGTCTGGTGCGGAAGGCTCTCGCTTTCCGGAGCCTGCGGATCGGGGCGCTCGTGTACCGGCTCCTCTTCGTCGTAAGTTGCGATGCGTGCGATCCCTCCACAGGCATCCGCCGCGGGTCCCTCGAGCCCGATCATCGGCACGCGCACATCGCTGACCGGTGCGGTCGGGGGCGCTGGCGGACCTATGACCTGCGCGGTCAGTAGGATGGCAGGCAGCAGGCCCACGTCAGACGAGCAGCCCCATCGGGTTCTCGACCAGGTTCTTGAAGGCGTCCATCAGCTTGGCGCCGTCGACGCCGTCGATCGCGCGGTGGTCGAAGCTGCCGGTGGCCGTCATCACCGTGGCGATGCCGAGCGCCTCGTCGATCACATACGGCCGCTTCTCGCCTGCGCCGACCGCCAGGATCATCGCCTGCGGCGGATTGATCACGGCGTCGAACTGCTTGGTGCCGAACATGCCGAGATTGGAGATCGAGGCCGTGCCTCCCTGATACTCGTGCGGCTGCAGCTTGCCGTCGCGGGCCTTGCCGGCGAGTTCCTTCATCTCGGTCGAGATTTGCGCAAGGCCCTTACGGCCCGCGTCGACGATGATCGGCGTGATCAGGCCGCTCGGCGCAGCAACCGCGACCGAAATGTCCTGCCGGGTGTACTGGTGCAGTTCGTCGCCCTGGAAGCTGACATTGCACTGCGGCACGCGCTGCAGTGTGCGCGCGAGAGCCTTGATCAGGAGATCGTTGACCGAGAGCTTGACGCCGTCTGCCTTAAGGCTGTCGTTGAGCTCCCCGCGCAGCTTCAGCAGCGCATCGAGCCGCACGTCCACCGTGAGGTAGATATGCGGGATCGTCTGCTTCGCCTCGGTGAGGCGGCGCGCAATGATCTTGCGCACGTTGTTGAGCTTCTGTGCCTCGTAAGGGGCGCCGAACTCGCTTTGCTGAGCACCCGCAGGGGCAGCGGCCTTCGCCGGCTGAGCGGCCTTGGCAGGAGCTTCCGTCTGCACGGTCGCTGCCGGCGCACTCTCGACGTCCGCCTTCACGATTCGCCCGTTCGGCCCGCTTCCCTGAACCGAGGCGAGATCGATCCCCTTCTGCTCGGCGATTCGCTTGGCGAGCGGAGAGGCGATGACACGGTCACCTTCGGCTTTGGGTGCGGCGGCCGCTTTGGGCTTCTCGGAAGTCTTCGCTGAGGCCAGGACTTCGGGCGCAGCGGAAGGCTTTTCTTCACCGCCGGAGTCGCTCGCCTTCGCGGGGGCTGGTTTCTTCTCTTCATTCTCGGCAGGCTTTGATTCTGCTGCCGCTTTCGCGTCGTCCGGGTCCTCATCCTCGCCGGCCAGCGTGGCGATGATGGTGCCGACTTTCACGCCTTCGGTGCCTTCCGGCACCTCGATCTTAACGATCGTTCCTTCGTCGACCGCCTCGAATTCCATCGTCGCCTTGTCGGTCTCGATCTCGGCCATCACGTCGCCTGCGCTGACCTGATCGCCTTCCTTCACGAGCCATCGGGCGAGCGTGCCCTCCTCCATGGTGGGCGAAAGGGCGGGCATCTTGATCGGCGTCGGCATGTTTCCGTTGGGTCCTCGCGAGTTTTCGGCCCTGCTCTGGCCAATTTGACGCGCACGGGCAAGGTTCTTGCGCGGAATACGATTTCATCGGATACCCGCGTCCGGAGGGCAAGGCATGCGGGTCTATCTCGTGATCATGGACGAGACTGAGGAAGCGCGTAAAGCGCTGCGGTTCGCCGCGCGCCGTGCGGCCGCGACGGGCGGCGCGGTGCATATCCTCGCGCTCGTCCAGCCGCAGAGCTTCAACGCTTTCGGCGGAGTCCAGGCGACGATCGAGCAGGAAGCACGCGATCGGGCCGAAGTCATGGCAACCAGTGCGGCAGGCAATCTCTATTCCGAAAGCGGCAAGATGCCGACCATCGCGGTGCGGGTCGGTGAAGGTCAGGCGGTGATTAAGGATTACCTTGCGGAGCATCCGGAGGTCGCGGCGCTGGTCCTCGGCTCCGCACCGGAGGGCGGGCCCGGGCCGCTCGTGACGCATTTTTCCGCGCACGCCGGCTCGCTGCCCTGCCCTCTCTTCGTGATCCCCGGCTCGCTGAGCCCGGACGATATCGACCAGTTGAGTTAGGCGGCGGACGGCCGCGCGCCGAGCGCCTTCAGCCCCCGCCATTCGAGAATCACGAACAGCTCGACCACGATCGCCTGTGCGATGATGACGGCATGGCCGAGTCCGGTCAGCGCGTCGAGGTGGAGCAACCAGACCGCGAGGCTGGCGAGCACCCATCCGGCGTTACCTGCGACCACAACTGCCAACAGCGGGCGCGACGGCCTATAAGCGAGGAACGCCAGCAGCGCCGCCACCGGCAGGCAGATCCAGCCGGCTGCGGCAACGATCGTGGTGGGCAGGCCCAGCAGACCCGCGACGGTAGCGGTGGCGCCCACGCAGAGCGCGAAGAAGAGCGCACAGCTCGCCGCGTCGAGCACCAGAGCCTGGGTAAGAGTGATATTGCGCATGTGCTTTACTCCGTTGATTGGACAAGCGCACTGGTTGCAGCGGCGGCGAGGCAAGTCGATTACCTGCCAGGTAATGGCGTCCAAACTTCTCACGCGATAGGAAACGCCTCATGGAACAGGCCCCTCTTGGTGAGTTGCTGCGCGAATGGCGCGCGCGGCGGAAAGTCAGTCAGCTCGACCTCGCACTGGCAAGCGAGATATCGGCGCGGCACCTCAGCTTCATCGAGACGGGCCGCAGCGCACCCAGCACGTCCGTGATCGACCGCCTCGCGCGCGAGCTGGGCATGCCGATGCGGGCGCACAATGCGATGCGGATCGCGGCCGGATATGCCCCCGCGCACCATGAGCGGCCTCTCGACGATCCGCAACTCAGCGACGCACGGGCGGTCGTCGAGCAGGTTCTCGCGGGTCATGAGCCCTACCCTGCGCTCGCCGTCGACCGGGCGTGGAATCTGGTCGCCGCCAACGCCGCTCTCCCACTGCTGCTTGCCGGAGTCGCGCCCGAACTGCTCGAGCCGCCGGTCAACGTGCTGCGCGTCGCGCTCGACCCGCAGGGAATCGCGCCGCAGATCGCCAATTTCGCCGAGTGGCGCGCACATCTGCTCGCGCGGCTGTCGACACAGATCGAGGCGACCGGCGACCCGGTGCTCGAGCGGCTCGAAGCGGAGCTGCGCGCAATTCCCTACCGTTCGCTAGGCCCCCCGCCGCAGGCGCACGGCGGCTCGATTGCCGTGCCGCTGCAACTCGACACGCCCCATGGGCGCCTGTCGTTCATTTCGACCACGACGGTGTTCGGCTCGCCGCTCGACATCACGCTGTCGGAGCTGGCGATCGAAGCATTCTTCCCCGCGGATCGCGAAACGGGCGAACGCCTGCGCGCCGCCCTCGGCTAGCGCTTCTTGCCGCGCCCCTGATGGCGGATATTCCCCGGGCGCCCCCGCTTACCCTGGACGAACTTCCCCGTTTTCCGCCCTCGCGGCGCAGAGCGATCGCCGCGCGGTTCGATCGCGCTGCCATCGGCATTGAGCGGTTCGAACTTGAGTGCGCCGGTGAGCGGGTTCGCTTCGCCGAGCTTCAGTTTGAGCCGGTCCCCGCTCGCATAGCGTGTGCCGCTGTCTGCCCCGACCAGAGCCTGCGCCGCCTCGTCATAGCGGAAGTGCTCGGCGCCGAGGGTCGAGACGGGCACGAGTCCGTCGCCGCCGAGCCCCATGATTGTGGCGAAGAAGCCGAACGGCTGCACGCCCGTGATGCGCGTGTCGAACGTCTCGCCCACCCGGCCCGAGAGCCAGGCTGCGACGTACCGGTCTATCGTGTCGCGTTCGGCCTCCATCGCGCGGCGCTCGGCGGTGCTGATCGCATCGGAAACCTTCGACAGATCGTCGCGGTCGCGGTCGGACAGACCAGTCGTGGGCGGTATGGCGCCGCCTTTCGGTGCCGGTTGCTCAAGGCCGAACGCATCCACCAGCGCGCGGTGCACGAGCAGGTCGGCGTAGCGCCGGATCGGTGACGTGAAATGCGCATAGGAGCCGAGCGCGAGGCCGAAGTGCCCCGCGTTCTGCGGCCCATAGTAGGCCTGCGTCTGCGTGCGCAGCACAGCCTCCATCACTTGCGCCTTCTCGCTCTCGTCGGTCACGTCTTTGAGCATGCGGTTGAACAGGCCGGGTGTGATCACCTGCCCCAACGCCAGCGTGCGGCCGAAGGTGGCGAGATAGTCCTTCAGCGCGACCAGCTTCTCGCGGCTCGGCGGCTCGTGGACGCGGTAGACGACAGGCGCGGTCTTGCTCTCCAGCGCTTTGGCCGCAGCCACGTTCGCCGCGATCATGAAATCCTCGACCACGCGGTGCGCGTCGAGCCGTTCGCGAACCGCGATCTCGGCGATTTTGCCGTGCTCGTCGAGCACCACTTGTCGCTCCGGCAGTTCGAGTTCAAGCGGATCGCGCGCAGTGCGGGCGGCGAAGAGCAGCTTCCATGCCCCCCACAGGTGCTGCAGGTGTTCAGGTGCATCGCCCCCGTCGATCGCCTTCTGCGCATCTTCGTAGGCAACGTTGTGGGCGATCCGCACCAGCGTGCGGGTGAAGCGCCACTTGGTCACCTTGCCCTCGGGCGAGATACGCAAGTGGCAGGCCATCGCCGCGCGGTCCTCATCCTGCTTGAGCGAGCAGACGTCGGCACTCAACACTTCCGGCAGCATCGGCACGACGCGGTCGGGCGCAGGACGAGCCGGAGCTGG
>JAPSJS010000025.1 GCA_031178065.1 Altererythrobacter sp. | reverse complement strand
GTCGGCTCATCACATCCTGGGGCTGGAGCAGGTCCCAAGGGTTTGGCTGTTCGCCAATTAAAGTGGTACGTGAGCTGGGTTCAGAACGTCGCGAGACAGTTTGGTCCCTATCTGCCGTGGGCGTCGATTGTTGAGAGGAGTTGCCCCTAGTACGAGAGGACCGGGGTGAACATACCTCTGGTGTACCTGTCATCGCGCCAGCGGTGCAGCAGGGTAGCTATGTATGGACGGGATAACCGCTGAAAGCATCTAAGCGGGAAGCCTCCCTCAAGATAAGCAATCATCGAACCGTGATAGACCATCACGTTGATAGGCCGGGTGTGGAAGCGCAGTAATGCGTGGAGCTAACCGGTCCTAATAGTTCTGTTCGCGCTTGTTGAATCCCACCATCAACGACAGTCCTGAATGGATTGTCCTCGATGTAAGAGGATGATCAGCCAGACATCGATTTAAAAACCGCGTCCGCCAGCTTCATTGCTTGGTGACCTTAGCGCCTGTGACCCACCCGATCCCATCTCGAACTCGGCCGTGAAACCGGGCAGCGCCGATGGTACTAGCGCTCAAGCGCTGGGAGAGTAGGTCGTCGCCAGGCATTGTAGCCGGCGGAGCGCGGTAAAACCCATTCGCAAGTCAGAGGGCCACCCCGTCCGGGGGAGGCCCTTTTGGCGTCTTTGGCTTTTGTCATCGATGCCGTGCCGATCGGCCCCGCAAGGGGCTGCGGCCGGACCGTCGCCGGAGGCGACATACAGGTGCCGCGGGGTGGAGCAGTCCGGTAGCTCGTCAGGCTCATAACCTGAAGGTCGTTGGTTCAAATCCAACCCCCGCAACCATCCGAAGCAGCAGCCGTCTCGAAAGAGGCGGCTTTTTTTTTATGCCTGGCGTTATCAAGGTCTCAAGGTCGACGTAGGGAGAGCGTTTGACCTGACGAGCGCGTGCCACCCGAAGCATCGCGTGAACAATGGCGGAGCATCGGCCGCTCAAGCTGATCAAGGCGCTCGGCTTGACTGCGCAGCCGGTCAGGCGCGGATCTCCGGTGGTGACAACCTCGCTGCGAGCAGCCTCGCCGTGTCCTGCAAGCAGACGGTTGCTGCTGACGGTCCAGAGGCGACGGCTCGGGCCAGAACGCCGGGACCCTTATACCCATATCCATCACATCGGCTGGACCTCACCGCGAACGAAAGCGCGCAGGTCCGCGGCCAAGTTCGCGAGCTGTGTCTCGTCCTCGAAGATCGAGTGCCCGGCGGGATAGCCGCGCAGGACATAGCGCTCCCGTGACACCCCTGCCTGATCGAGCGCGAACGGCCCGGCATGAACCGGGGTGGTGATGTCGTAGTAGCCGCCCGCCACGAAGAGCCGCATCGAAGGATCGGCATCGAGCGCGGTGGCGAGATAAGGCGCAAAGGTGGCCGCGCGGTAGCTCCCGCCGTAGCCTTCGCCCCAGTTCCACTGGAAGTTGATGCCGAGGTTGAGGCTGCGATAGGCGCTTGGAAGCGAGTAGCCGAGTTCGTCGGCCAGATAGCGCTCGATCACGTTCGGCCCGTCGCTACCGAGGGACATCGAGGGATCGTCGAAAGGCGGCCGCAGTTTGGATTCCTCGATCGATCGCGTGACTCGCGCATCGAGTTGGCCGGTGCGCAGCCCCTTTTCGCCTAGTAGCGAGAGCATGAAGTCGAGCTTGCCGATCCGCAGTCGCTCCTCCGCGATCTGATCCGCGGGCAATCCGATCAGGGACGAAAGCTTTTCGGCAACGCGACGCTGCTCTTCCGTGGGAAGGCGCGGCCCCTGTGCCAGCGCGCTTACATACTCGGTTTCGGCGAAGCGCTGCGCCGCCGCGAAATGGTCTGCGACATCGCGTCCCTGACGATTGATCGCGCCGTGATACCAGGCGACGGCCGCGAAAGTTGGCAGAGTGGTTACCTGTGACAGGATCGGACCGTCCGTCCACCCCAGGGACGGCGACAGCAGTACGACCGCATCCGGAAGCGGATGTTCCGCGCCCTGCAGCTCGTTTAGTATCGCGGCGGCGCGCGCCGTGCCGTAGCTCTCCCCCACCAGTACGGTCGGAGAAGCGAGGCGGCCGTTGGCTCGTTTCCATTCGTCGATCATGCGGATCACGGCCTGCGCATCGCCCTTGACGCCCCAGAACGAAGCGGCGTCGGCGCCCTCGATCGGCATGCTCGCGCCGGTGCCTGGTGGATCGATGAACACAAGATCCGCGACGTCGAGCAGGCTGTGCGCGTTGTCGGCCAGGCGCATGTCGGCTCCCTCTCCGAGGATCCGGCGCGGGCCGAAGGCATGCATGTGGAGCGGTGAGGAGGATGCGCCGGGGCCGCCGTTGAACACGAACAGCACCGGCCGCGTCGCCGCGTCGCCCAGGCCCTTGGCCACGTAAGCGTAAGTGACCGCGACGACGGCGGGCTCACCGTCCTGGCCCGGCAGCGGCTGTTCGCTGACGAGTGCGCGGTAGGCGATCCGCTTGCCACTCAGCACGATGTCGTGATCGGAAGCGACCACGCGGCTCGTCGCTTCCTCGCGCGGGACCATCGGCTCCATCGCGCGCAAGAAGGCGGGCGACATCGGCGCATCGGCGTCCTGCGCCAGTGCCGGCGTGGCAGCGGTGGCGAGCAGGACGGACAAGAGGCAGCGGCGGAACGGCATCGTTTTCTCCCCGGCAACGGCCGCGCGTTCTTATGTGCGCGGTAAGGCGTCGAGCAGGCGATCGATGTCCTGCTCCCCATTGAACATCGAAGGACACACTCGGAAGCGGTTCTTCGAAAGCGTGATCTGGACCCCGGCGCGAGTCAGCCGCTCGCCCAGTTTGGCGCGCGCATCAGCAAGGACGCAGGTCATCAGCGGCGCGCGGCAGCCCGGCGGCGTGGCCACCGAATAGCCCTTCGCCTCGAGTCCGGCGCGCAGGCGGTCGAGCAGGGGCTGGCGCCACGCGGTGAGGCGATCGATGCCGAGGTCGAGCAGGTAGCCGAGCGACCAGTCGAGCTGGACGATGCCGGCGTGCGACCGTGTGCCCATGGCGAACATGCCCTCCGCATCATCACGCGCGGCGACGTCGGCGATCGTCTCGCCCGGCGGGTCGAGCGGGTAGACGTGCGGCGTGAAGCGCGCGAGGCCGTAGTAGCCGAAGCGCTTGCGCGTCAGCCGGTCCATCCGGTCGGCACGCGCATAGAGGAAGCCGATCCCGAAATCCCCCATAAGCCACTTGTAGCTGGCGGTGGCGGCGAAATCGACGCCGCTGCCGTGGAGATCCACCGGCACCGCGCCGGCGGCGTGGATGATGTCTGCATAGACCGGCGCGCCGCGCGCATGGGCGATCTCGCACACGCGCTTCAGATCGTGCTCGAAGCCGTTGTAGGTCGAGACCAGCGACAGCGAAACCAGCCGGGTCCCGGGGGTGATCGCGCGTTCGTAGTCCTCGATGGCGATCCGGCCATCGCGCGGCCGCAGCCAGGCCACGTCCATCCCCCGACGCGACAGTTCCTCGTAGAGGTAGAACGATCCGAAGAAATGGAGCGTGTCGGTGACGATGCGCCCGCCCGCGCGGGGCAGGTCGAGCGCGTCGATGACCATCTGCTCGCCCGCGGTCGTGCTCTGTACGAAGGCGAGTTCTGCCGGCGAGGCGCCGACGAGGAGGGCGAAGCGTTCCTTCACCCGCTCTTCCACCGCGCTCATCGGGTAATCGGCCGCCGTGCCCCGGCGTGCGAAGTAATCGGCCACCGCTGCCCGGGCACCCCGCGCAGGCGGATGCATGGTTCCGGAATCGAGATAGGTGCCCTCGACGTCGAACGTGGACCTGTCGGGCAATCCTTCCGGTACGCCGGCACGCGCCGCCACCGGAAGCGCTGCGGCTGCCGTCAGCACCGCACGGCGCGACATCTCCAGCCCGTTCCCCGATTGCGTCATGTCGGGATTGTACGCTGCGAGCGGCGCATAGAACACGGCGTTCCCATTGCCCCAAAATCGGAAGGGCCGGTGAACCGCTGCCTCTCGGGCATGCGATTGCGAATAATCTATTCCCGCCTTCAGCTCTAGGATCGTGCGATCGCTGCGGGAGAGCTTCGTCGTGCGCGTTAAATCGATTTTGCGAGTCATCCTCCTGCTGACGAGTCCATGGCTCCCGGCGGCGGCGGTCGCCGCGTGTCCGCCCGACGCGGTGGAAACCCGTCAGGAGAGTGGCGCGCTCTCTTATCTCGCATGTACCGGGACCATCGCGGTCGACAACGGCGGCGATGCGCAAGGGCGCATATTCTATACCGCCTATCTCGCTTCCGCGGAGGCCGAGCAGCGCCCGGTCGCCTTCGTGTGGAACGGCGGCCCCGGCGCGGATTCGCGGCTGCTCCACTTCTCGGCGCTGGGTCCGGTGCGCATCCGTGAGGGGCGAGCCGAGGCGAACCCCGATAGCCCGCTGGCCGTCAGCGATCTCGTGTTCGTCGATCCCGTCGGCACGGGCTTCAGCCGTGCCCAGAGCGAGGCGGATTCCGCCGGGTTCTACTCGACGACCGCGGACATCGCCGCGACGACCGATTTTATTCTCTCATGGCTCGAAGCCAGCGGCCGCACGGGCGCACCCATCTTCCTCGTTGGGGAGAGCTTCGGGACCTGGCGGGCGGGCGGCGTCGCCGAAGCCTTGGCCGGCCGGGGCCACGTGGTCGCCGGGATTGCGCTGATCTCCGGCGGCATTCCCCTGGGCGACCTGCCCGACCGCCATCTGATGCGCGCGCTCTCGCTGCCCAACCGCGCCGCGACCGCGCTGGCGCATGGCAAACTGGCGCCTGAGCTGCAGGGCGACGTAGAGCAGGTGCTGCAGGAGGCGGAGCGGTTTGCGCGCGCCGACTATGCGCCCGCGCTGGCCGATCCGGGGGTGCTTTCGCCCGAGGAGCGCAAGGCGATTCGTACGCGGGTCGCGGCCTTCCAGGGCCTGTCGCCGGAGGCGGTCGATCCCGAGACGCTCTGGGTATCGCCGCGCACGTTCCGCACCGAACTGCTCGGGGACAGTGGGCAGATGCTCGACGTCTTCGACATGCGCGTAACCGACGGTGCGGATCCGACGCCGTCGGGCGCCGCGGTCCTGCGCTATTACCGCGAGCGTCTGCACTATGCCGAGGGGCATTACGCCGGGATCGAGGTGGAGGAGCTGCCCGTCGGCGCGCAGTGGCAGTACGATCAGGCGCCGATCACGCCGGAATCGCTCGCCCGCGCGATGGCCGGGGAGGGGCCGCCCAGTCCCTCTCAGCCATGGACTCTGCGCGCGATGGAGAAGATGCCGGACATGCAAACCTTCGTTGCGGCAGGGTTCTACGACTCTCTCAATAGCTGTGCGGCGAACGAGGCGACGGTGGCGGCGCTTCCGGCGGCGGTCGCCGCACGGTTCGCGCTCCACTGCTATCCCGGCGGGCACATGATGTACGACGAGCCGGCCGTGGCGGTAACATTCGGACGCGACATCGCCGCATTCCTCGCGGGTGAGAAGCAGGAATAATTTTCACGCTGCACACCGGGTTTTCACCGAAACCAATGCTCAGCCCGGCTGGGATCGGTAGAGAACGACAACCGCAATCCAGTCCATCGGCATATCCTTCGGCGCGATTTCCGAAAATGGAACAACAAGACCGAATTCGAAGGGGAAGCAGGATGCGTACGAGGATGACCATCACCATGGCGCGGCTGCTCGCATCCGCCGCGATACTGGCCGGCGGGGCCGCTCACGCGCAGGACACCGACGAAACCATCGGCGGCCCGGTCGTGGGCGAAGCGGCGGGCGAGGCGCAGGTCCAGGAGATCGTCGTCACCGGATCCCGGATCCGGAGCAAGAACGTCACCACCGCCTCCCCGATCATCGACGTGGGGCAACAGGATGTCGAGGACCGCGGCTACGTCAGCGCCGCCGAGGCGCTGAACGACCTGCCGTCCGTCGTCCCGCAGCTCAACCAGGCTGACGGCAGCGGCGAGTCGAGCGGTTCGGGGCAGCAGTTCCCCAACCTCTTCGGCCTCGGGCCCGGGCGCACTCTGACGCTGATCAACGGGCGCCGCATGGTCACTTCGACCTCCGGCATCGGCAGTGGCGGCGTCGGCGACGCGCAGGTGGACTCCAACATCATTCCGTTGGGACTGCTGAGGCAGGTCGAAGTCTATCAGGGCGGCGGTGCCGCGGTTTACGGCTCAGATGCCATTGCGGGCGTCGTCAACTACATCCTCCGGGACGACTTCACGGGCGTGGAGCTCGATGCCCAGACAGGCATCAGCGATCGGGGCGACTACGAGACCTATGCCGTGCGCGGCACGGCCGGGACTGACTTCGCCGACGGCCGCGGCAATGTCGCGGTCGATGTGGGCTGGTCGAGTTCGCCGATCCTGCGCTTCACCGACCGGCCGCTGTCGAATCTCGGGCGGCTGACGGTGAACAATCCTGACGACACTCCGGGCGTCGAAGACGGCATTCCGTCGCTCCGGGAGATCTTCAATGCCCGCTTCTGGCCGTTCAATGCCAACGGCGTCGTCTTCACCAATCCCGCGCCGCCGCCGAACTTCCTGACCGAGCTCGACGGCCACCCGATCCAGTTCGCACCCGACGGATCGATCGTGCCTTACGACACGGGCGCGCTCGCGGGCATTCCCTTCGCCAGCGGCGGTGACGGTTTCCCCTACCAGCAGCTCGCCGGCCTCCGCACCGGCGTAGAGCGGCTGACCGGCGCCATGGTCGGCCACTACGACGTGACCGACCGCATCCGACTCTCGACCGAGCTGCTCTACGCCAAGACCGAGGGTACGGAGATCCCGCAGGGCAACAGCCGCACGGTGCTCAACGCCGGCAGCTACGCCGGGCCGATCGCGTTCACCGTCGACAACCCGTTCCTCACCGATCAGGCCCGCACGGCGCTGATCGAGGCGAACCCGGCCTTCGCCGGCGGGCGGCCGCTGTTCCTGTCGAAGCTGTTCCTCGACCTGGTTCCCGACCCTTCGCAGCGCACCAAGACCGAAACCTACCGCGCGGTACTCGGCCTCGACGGCACCTTCGACGTAGGCGACCGCGAGTTCTACTGGGACATCTCGGGCAGCTACTCGCGGGTCGACGGTCAGCGTCGCAGTTGGGAAGTCGTCAACAGCCGTTTCGACAACGCGATCAACGCAGTCCGTTCGGGCGGGCAGATCGTCTGCGCGATCAACGCCGACGCCGATCCGTCGAACGACGACCCCTCGTGCGCGCCGATCAATCCGTTCGGCCACGGCAACGTCAGCGCCGAGGCGCGCGAGTACGTCAGCACGATCGCCGGGATCGACTGGACCAACGAGCAGGTCGATTTCCTCGCGACTCTCGGCGGCTCGCTGTTCACGCTGCCCGCGGGTGACGTGCAGTTCAGCGCCGCCTACGAGCACCGCGACGAGAGCGCCCGTTTCGATCCGCTGCAGGCGAACCTCGAGGGTTCCTTCGGCGCCGGCGCTCAGCAGGTTCCTCAGTCGGGCAGCTACAACACCGACGAGTTGTCGGGCGAACTGCTGATCCCGCTGGTTGGCGAAGGCTTCACGCTTCCGCTGGTTCACTCGCTCGAGGCAAAAGGCGCCTTCCGTTACGTCGACAACTCGCTCGCCGGGAAGGAGAACGTGTGGGATCTCGGTGTGCGCTGGCAGCCGGTGCGCGACGTGACGCTGCGCGCCTCGCGCAGCCGCAACTTCCGCGCGCCGACGCTGACCCAGTTGCTCGTTCCGACGAGCGAAGGGCTTGATGCCGCGGGTATCGATCCGTGCGATGCGGACCGTATCGTCGGTGGGCCCAATCCCGACGTTCGCCGCGCGAACTGCCTCGTGCTGTTCGAGGCTAACCCAGGCTACGGCGTTGAAGCCGATGGCGCTGGGGCTGGGCTGTCGGCCGAAGAGCGGCTCGCTCGCTTCCAGAGTGGCTCCGAGAGCTTCCAGCGGGCGCTCATCACTTCGCGCGCCAATCCGGATCTGCGCAACGAGATCTCGGACACGTTCACGTATGGCATCGTCCTCGCGCCGAGCTTCATTCCGGGCCTGACGATCACCGCCGACCGCGTGGAGATCGACCTAGAGGACGGGTTGTCGCTGTTCACGACCGAGGATTTCGCGGCGACGTGCTTCGACGATCCGTCGCCTGATCCTGCGATGTGCTCAGCTTTCTCCCGTCTCGCGGCGCCGAACGGCGTCAGCTCGGGCGGCACCATCGTTACCGGCACCACGACCACGATCAATGCCGGCCAGATTCGATATCGCGGCGAGGTCTATGCGGTGGAATATTCCTTCCGGCCCGGCGAGTGGTTCGGCGGCGACGACCTCGGCCGTATCCGGCTGGGGGTGACCGCGACGCACAACACGCTGCTCGAACGTTCGGTGACCGGCACGACCTTCGTGCGGGAAGACGATACCTACACCACGCCGGAATGGGTCGGACGATTCAACCTCGCTTACGACAAGGGGCCGCTGCGGCTGACCTATCAGGCGGACTATCGCGGGGAAACGCGCGCGGCGCCCGACGCGACGATCGAGAACAATCCCAATCCGATCCTCGAAGGCAACACCGTGCACAATGTCTCGGCGCAGCTCGACCTCGGCGATTTCGTCCTTCGCGGCGGTATCGACAACCTGACGGACAAGGCGCCGTCCTATCCGCAGATCGCCTACGGCGACATCCTCGGCCGGCGGTTCTTCGTCGGGGTGAAGATCCGCCTCAAGTGATCGTTGCGAACTGCATCCGGCCGGGCGCAGCGCGCCCGGCGCGTCTCGAACAGGAAGAAGGCAAGGCATGATCCGGTTCGACCAAGACGCGCCGGGCGGCGGTCCGGGCGGGGCGCTGCCTGCCCCTCGCTTCGGCTCGTACAGCCAGTGGGTGCGCGATGTGATCCGCAAGGTGCGGTCGGAGCGCAACCTGCTGATCAGCCTGTTCGAAAGTTCGGTGCCCGAACCCGCCGAACTGCTCCACGAGATCATCCGCGAGGCCTTCGGCAAGACGGTGACGACGCGCTACGCCAGCGCGTTCGCCGGCGGAAATCCCTATGTCATCGACCAGCTCGCGGCGCGCTATAAGGTTGAGCGCGATCGGGTACTGTGCACGACCGGCGCGACCGGCGCGCTGTCGCTGCTGTACCGGGCGTTGCTTTCGCCAGGCGACCGCATCCTCGTCGAAACGCCGGGCTTCGATATCTTCGACACCGTCGCCCGGTCGCTGAACAAGCCGGTCGACCGCTTCGTCCGCCGGGGCGACGATTTCGCGATCGACCCGGAGGAGGTTGAGCGCGCCATGACGCCGCAGACGCGGCTCATCCTGCTGTCCAACCTCCACAATCCTTCGGGTATGGCGATCGCGCCGGAAGTGCTGGCCGCGATTGCGCGGATGGCAGAAGCGCGCGGCGCAATCGTGGTGGTGGACGAGGTTTACGGTGAATATGCGGGCTCGGAATTCAGCCCTGCCGCCTCGGGCACCTGGTCTCCGGCGCTGGTCAGCGTCAGCAGCCTGACCAAGATCTGGGGCCTCAGCACGCTCAGGTGCGGCTGGATCGTCGCCCACCCGAGCGTGATGGAGCCAGTCCGCGCGCTGAACCGGGAAGTCGAATTCGGCATCTCCAACCTCGCGCATGCGGTCGCGGCGCTCGTGCTCGAGCAGCGCGATCGGTTCGAGAGCTATCGCGAGGGCATGCTGCAGCAGGCGCGGCCGATCATCGAATCGTACCACGCGCACTGGCACGCCGAAGGGCTGATGGCCGGACGTCTGCCGCCGCACGGATGCATTGCCTTCCCGCGCGCGGTGGGGATCGACAATACCGAGCATTTTTCCGAGTGGCTGGCCGACCGGTGCGGGGTCGTGGTCGTGCCGGGCGAGCACTTCGGCGCGCCGGGCCACATCCGGATCGGCTTCGCCCATGCGCCGGCGGATGTGGATTACGGGCTGCAGGCATTGACCGACGGCCTCAAGCGCTATCGAGCGCTCGGCGAGCATCGACGCGGGGGAGGCTGAGAATGGACGTGGTGCGCGCCTGCAGGAAGGTTCTGGGTTTCGCGGCGCTCGCCGCGGCGGTGACTCTCCCTTCGATGACGGCCGCACAGGACGTCCGCCACCGCGCGCAGGGTGAGGCGGCGGTTGCCGGACGGACGATCGCCTACACCGCCGAGGTCGGCGAGATCGCCGTCTCGAGTCCGGATCGCCCGGGGGACGCGAGCGTCGGGTACATGGCCTACGTGGCCCGCGGCGCGGCCGATCGGCCGGTGCTCTTCGCGTTCAACGGCGGCCCCGGCGCCTCGGCCTCGTTCCTGCACATGGGCGCTCTGGGGCCGGTGCGCGCCCGGGTGCCGCAGGATCCTGCCGCGCCTCTGCCGGCGGAGGCGGAGGTCGGCGCCAACTCCGACATGCTGATCGACATGGCCGACCTGGTTCTGCTGGACCCGCCGGGCACCGGCTTCTCCGCGTTCGGTGTCGGTGCGGACATGGATTGGTACCGCTCAGTCGAGGGGGACGCCGATGCCGTGGCGCAGGCGGTCCTCGCATGGCTGCGCGCCAACGGCCGGCTGGACGCGCCGATCTACGTCCTTGGCGAAAGCTACGGAACGATCCGTGCGACCGCGATGATCGAGGCGCTGCACAACCGCGCGCCCGAGGTGCGGCTCGCCGGCGTGCTGCTGATCGGCCAAGCGCTCAACATGATCGAGACCTCGCAGCGGCCCGACAACGTCGTCACTTATCCGGTGGCGCTGCCCACGCTGGCGGCGATCGCCTGCTTTCACGGGCGGATCGGCACGTGCGATCCGGTCGCGTCGGCCAAGGCGGCAAGCGCGTTCGGGCCCGAGTACCTTGCAGCTCTCTATCGCGGCCGCGCGCTCGACGATGAGACCCGCCGGGCGATCGCAGGGCGGCTTGGGGAACTGACGGGCATCGCGGAGGAACGCTGGCTGGAGTGGGACCTGAAGCTCTCCAAGGAGCGATTCCGGGTCGAGCTGCTGCGCGGCGAGGGCGTGGTTCTCGGCCGCTACGACGCGCGCTACACCGCGCCGCGTGCGCCCGATGCCGGCCTCACCGTCGGCCCCGATGCGTTCTCGCCCGTCTCCGCGCTGTACGGCACGGCGATGGTTTCCGAGTTGACGAGCCGCGGCGTTCCAGGGGCGGAGAATTATCGTGTCATTGCCCGCACCGATGGCGAATGGGCCTACGGGTCCGGAGATTCGCCGTTCAACGATTGGCCGTTCATGGCGACCGTCGAGCAGGCGATGGAGCGTGATCCGAACTTCCGCCTGTTCATCGGCACCGGTCTCTACGACCTGACGACCACCGTGGGCGCGGCCGACCATCTGATCGCGCAATCGGATGCCGATCGCGAGCGGATCGTCGACCGCGTCTACCGCGCGGGTCATGTGGCCTATTCGGATGACAAAAGCTGGCAGCAGATGATCGGCGACATACGCATGTTTATCGAGGGAGATACCGCGCAGTGACGAATGCTGGCGAGAAGGGACTAGCCGCACGGATCGACCTTTGGGGGGTCGTTGCGCTCGGGCTGGGCACGGCGGTCGGCGTCTCGATCTTCTCGGCCATCGCCCCTGCGGCGGCGATCGCGGGGCCGGGCATGCTGCTGTCGGTCCTGGTGGCCGCGCTGCCGATGTATCTGATCGCGGTCAGCTATGCCTATCTCGGTTCTGCGGTTCCGGTGTCGGGCGCCTCGTTCGCCTGGCCGGCGCGGTTTCTGCACCCGGCGGTGGGGTTCTTCATCGCATGGGCGCGGATCATCGCCAACATGGGCGCGATCGTGGTGCTGGCGCTGGTGCTGGTCCGCTACGGCTCGATGCTGATACCGCTGCCGACCAAGCCGACAATGTTCGCGGTGATGGTGCTGGTGCTCGCGGCCAATTGGTTCGGCATCGACGTAGCTGCGCGCGTGCAGAAGATCCTGCTCTCGGCGATGCTCGTGCTGTTCGCGGTCTTCGTGGTCTGGGGCGGGGCGACCGAAGTGTCGCTCGACCGGCTCCAGCCTCTGATGCCGGACGGATGGAACGGAGTGATCGCCGCGGCGCCGCTGCTGATGGGCCTGTTCTTCGGGATCGAGGCTGCGACCGAGGCCGGTGCCGAAGTGTCGAACAGCCGCCGCAACATTCCGCTCGGAATCGCCCTGTCGATCGGGTCGGCGACCCTGCTCTATCTGGCGGTCGGCTTCGTCGCGCTTGGCCTGCTCGGCGGACCGGCGCTGGCAGCGAGTGAGGCGCCGATCCTCGACGCCGCGCGCGTATTCATGGGGCCGCTGGCGGTGCCGGTGATCGCGCTGGCCGCGGTCCTGTCGATCGGAAAGTCGCTCAACGCGATCTTCGCCATGTTCAGCCGCAGCCTGTTCGCGATGGGCGAGGCAGGCGTGCTGCCCGAGGCGCTCGGCCGCATCCATCCGCGTTGGCGCACGCCGCATATTGCGCTGCTCGCCGTGTTCGGGATCGGCTGCGTCGGACTGTTCTTGCCGATGGAGCTGACCTTCCTGTTCCTCGCCGTGAACATCCCCAACTTGCTCAAGTACGCCAGTATCTGCCTGTCGGCTGCGCGCGTGGCCAGTCACCATCCCGAGCTCCATGCGCAGGCTGGCTTTCGCCCGCCCGCGGCGCGGATGCGCGTGATGGCCATTGCTGGGGCGCTCTGCGCGCTGGCGCTGATCGCGGTCGGTTTCGAGGCGGATTGGCGGCCTTACGCGCTGCTCGGCGGCTGGCTCGCGGTTGGCGTGATCTACTATCTGGTGAAGCAGCGAGGGCGGTAATTGCCCTCGCCGGCGTTTATTCCAGCCCGGGGATGGCGGGCGCTTCGGCGAACGGCTTCACGCCGAACGCCGCGTGGATCTCGGACGGGAAGTAGATCGTTCCCCCTTTCACCACCATCGCGATCCGGTGCAGCTCGCGCAGGTCCTCGAGCGGATTGCCTGGCAGAAGCAGGAAGTCCGCGTACTTACCGCGCTCGACCGAGCCGAGATTCTGGTCGCGGCCCATGTAGACTTCGGGCGCCAGCGTGCCGAGGCGGAGCACTTCCGCTGGCGAGATCCCCGCCTCGCCATAGATCTGCAGTTCGCGGTGGAGGGACAGGCCGGTCGCGTCGTCGGTGCCGGGCAGGATGCGCACGCCGCGGTCGTGCAGGCGCTTGATCAGTTCCTTGATCTTGACGAACGAGCCTTCGTAAGCGGCGGCATCGGCAGGTGTCTCGATCGGTGCGATCCCCTGGCGCCGGCGGCGCTGGAGCGCGATCGGCAAATGATCGATATAGTTCGCCACCGCCGGGCTTGGCTGGCCGTCGCGGCTCAGCATCAGCAGTTCGAGCGTCACGGCGGTCGGGTCGAGTGCAATGTCGTGCGCGGCCATCGCCTCGATGGTCTGCTGCACGCGGGGCGAGGCGAGGTCCAGATCGGCCGTCCGCCGCATGGCAGTGAGGCGCAGCGGGGTACGCGTATCTTCCTTCGGATCGAGCACCCAGCCCAGCATGAGCTGGTTGATGTGGGTCACTTCGTCGTATCCGGCGGCGATCATCGTATCGGCATTGGTAAAGGCCGGGATGTGCCCGGTCACGCCTACGCCCAGGCGGCGCGCCTCGCGGACCACCGCAGGAATCCAGTCGGGATTCATCGAGTTGTAGATCTTGACCTGCCAATAGCCGCGCGCCGCGTACCAGCGCACCGCCTCGACCGCCTCGGCCTCGCTCTCCGCGATGATGCCGTTGCGGGCGGAATAGCTGCTGCGCCCTTCGAGGAAACCGTTGCGCACGATGCGCGGCCCGGCGACGGTCCCGTCCTCGATCCGCGCCATCAAGCCGTCCAGGACGGCGTTGTCGTTGCCCATGTCGCGGATCGAGGTCACCCCGGCCGCCAGATAGAGCAGGGCCGACTGCGGCGAGACGTGGGCGTGCATGTCGTGCAGACCCGGAAGGATCGTTCCGCCTTGGCCGTCGACGACGATCTCGCCCGGGGTGGCGGGCGCGTCGAGGGGGTGAATGCCTGCGATCCGCTCGCCCGACACGACGACCGAGACCGGCTCGCTCAGAGTGCCGGCTTTCGGATCGAACACGCGGACGTTGCGGATGCGCATCGGGCGGTCGAGCGTATGCGCGAACCGCTTCTGGAGCGCGGCGAAGCGCTCGGCGGTAAGCCGCGTCGCCAGTTCGGTGAGCTCGGGCACAGTCGCTTCCGCACCTTCGCGCACGGTCGCGCCGTCGGTGTCTATGCGGGCGAAGAGGCGCCCCTGCTCGTCCAGCAGGATCAGTTCGGGCGACAGGTCGATGCCGCTGATCGAGAAGGCGCGGTAGGTCGTGCCCTGCACTTCCGTTTCACCCAGCGCCTCGAGCTGCAGCTCGCCGCCGGGCAGCGCGGTCATGCGCCGATCGTCGTCCTTCAGGAGCGCGCGCGCATAGAGGCCGAGCGCCCAGGGGCTGCCGTTCTGCGCGATGTAGAGCGCGGTGGTGGCCTGTTCCCTGTCCTGCGTGCCCGTGGAATCGGTCCAGCGGACAGTCTGGCCGTCGCGCGAGAACCGTTCGCGCACCTCGCTGCCAAAGGTGGAGGTGCCATCGATCGCCCAGCGCACGGGCAGGCCGTCGGCGCCGAGTTCGATCTCTTCCGTCGTGGTGGGGCCGCGGCCGTTGTTCTTGACGTCGTAGCTGATGCTGACTGTGGAGCCCTGCTCGTCCGCTTCGACGAAGCCGACTTTCTCGCCGCTGGTGACGACCGACCAGCGCACCGTTTCGGCATGGGCCGGCAGGGCAGCGAGGAGCGTGGATGCTGCGAGGATTGCACGGAGGGAATAATGGCGCATCAGGTGTTCAGGCTCCGATAGACATGAGCGGCGGCGGCAAGGTCCTGCACCGCATGGCCGAGCGACTTGTAAAGGGTGATGTCATCCGCGCTCATCCGGCCAGCCACCGTGCCGAGCAGGACTTCGCCGATTTCGCCGACGATGTGATTGTCGCCGACGAGGCCCGCCGCACGGGCGTCAAGGAATTCGGCAGCCGCGTCGAGGGCCGAGGCGTGGCTGTCCGCGACATAGCGTGCGCGCACGACCATCTCGTGATCGCATTCTACTGGGCCGGGGCCGCTGGAGCCGACGAGGTTGACGTGTGTGCCCGGCTGAACCCATTTGCCCTGCAGAACTGGCTGCGATGCGGCCGTCAGCGTGCAAACCACGTCTGCCTCCGCCACCGCTTCGGGCAGATCCTCAGCCGCCTGCGCCTCGATGCACGAATAGTCGGCAGCAAGCGCTGCGGCTTTGGCGGGATCGCGCCCCCAGATCAGGATCCGGCGGAAGGGCCGGACTTGCGGCAGGGCCTCGAGATGGGTGCGCGCCTGCCCGCCGGTGCCGACGATCAGCAGGGTGCTGGCGTCCTCGCGGGCGAGCGCGTCGGTCGCCATCGCAGTTGCCGCGGCAGTGCGGATATGAGTGATCTCCTCCGCATCGACGATCGCGACCGGTTTGCCTTCTTCGGGCTCGAACAGGACGATCACCCCGCGGTGCCGCCGCCGCCCGGGGGCAGCCGGATCGCCGAAGACGCTGACCAGCTTGGCGCCGAACATGTCGTGGGTGCCGAGTGCGCCGGGCATCTGGGCGAACGTACGTGCCTCGCCGAGCGAGATCATCGTCCGCAGCAACTGGCGCGTGGTCCCGGCGGAGAGCGCGCGCATCGCCTCACGCATAGCATCGATGCACGAGGGGTAATCCAGCCGCCGCCGCACTTCGGCCGCGTCGATTATCGTCAGGTCGTTCCGGTCCATTGATCCTCCCCGGCGAACCTATTTCCGGAACGGCGGCAAAACTTGCCTGAAGGTTCCCTGCTTTCTAAGACTGCCGCATGAATGATGCGCTCTCCCGGAATCCGGAGCATAACGATGGCAAATGAACTCGACCGCCTCGACCTCAAGATCCTGGATCGCCTGCAGGTCGACGCATCGGAATCGTCCAGCGAGATCGCCGAGCGCGTGGGGTTGTCGCAATCCCCGTGCTGGCGCCGGATGCAGCGCCTCAAGGCGAAGGGATATATCAAGGCGCAGGTGGCCGTGCTCGACCGCGAGAAGCTGGGCGAGAGCATGTATATCTTCGCGCAGCTCCAGATGGGCCGGCTAACCGACGAGGAGCGCGACCGGTTCATGCAGGCGATCGAGGACATACCGGAGATCACGGAAGCCTACACGCTGTTCGGCGAGATGGACGTCATGCTGAAAGTGCTGGCGCCCAGCATGGGCTGGTATCAGGCCTTCACCTTCCGCACGCTCCTGCGTCTTCCCGGGGTGCAGGACGTCCGCTCGACCGCGACGTTGTCCGAGATCAAGTGCACGCATCGCCTGCCGCTTCCGTCGTTGTAACCTGGGGCGCCTCCAGCGAGACGCATAGTCTATGCTGCGCCTGGTCGGGCCGGTCGGAGAACGACTGCGATCATGCACCGGCGATGCCGTAGATTCGCCGCGCAACGAATGGGAGAAGAACGCGGTGAGGGGAATTCTGCTGACGATCTGCGCGCTCGGCGCGGCACCGGCCTTCGCAGCGCCGCCCGTCGAAGCGCCCGCGATTACGATCACCATCCGCCCCGAGGCCGCGAACGCCGAAGGGGCCATTCCCGCGCTCGACCTCACGGTCATCGCCGAAGGTGTCGAGGGTGCCCCCGGAAGCCCGATCGTCGCACTGCCGATCGAGGCCAACACGGTGGTCACCAGCGCCGACGACGTCGAGGGGCTGACCGCACGCGACGCGCGCGGCGCCGTGACTCTGACGCCGATCGACAAGGCGACGGACGATTCCAACCGCACCCGGCTCTGGCATGCCGACCGCGCGATCGAAGGGCCGCTGACGCTGCGCTATCGCGTCACGATCGACGCCGCCCGTCCGTTCATCAGCCGCCCGCAATACGAACTGCGCACCGGCCACGGCAGCTTCTCGGGCGCCGGAAACGCGTTCCTCATCCTGCCCGTCGACGAGACTGCCCGGCGGGTGACGGTCGGTTGGGATCTCTCGGCCATGGGGCCGGGCGCTACCGGCGTATCCAGCGTCGGGATCGGCGATGCGCAAAGTGCCGAGCCGCTTGCGCCCGCACGGATCGCCTCGACCTACTACGTCGGGGGCCGAGCGGGCACGTACCGGTCGGACAGTGGCGGTTTTTTTGCCGGCTGGGCCGGCGATCCGCCGTTCTCGACCGACGAGCTTATGAAGTGGGCTGCGGGGCTGCACGGTTTCTACGGCGAGTTCTTCGGCGAGGCCGCCGCGAGTTTCGGTGTCTTCGCCCGCCCCAACCCGGATAATCCCGGCAGTGGCATCGGCCTGACCGACAGTTTCGCCTTCACCTATGGCCCCAAGTCCGAGATCGACGACCTGCGCGGCCTTCTCGCGCACGAGATGCTGCATGCCTGGGTCCGTTCGCTCGACGAGTCGATGGATCGCCCCGGTGGCCTGGACCGGAGCTGGTTCGGCGAAGGGCTCGCGGTCCACTATCAGCGGATGCTGCCCTATCGCGCAGGGCTGATCGACGCCGATGCGTTCCTCGACGATCTGAACAAGACGGCGGGGCGCTACTACACCAACGTGATGATCGCGACGCCGAATGCCGAGATCCCGGCGGGCTTCTGGCGCGATACGCGCATCCGGGTTCTGCCCTACGACCGCGGCTCGCTCTACTTCGCCAGCCTCGATGCGAAAGTCCGCGAAGCGTCGGCCGGCAAGCGGTCGCTGGACGACATGGTGCGCGCGATGCTGGCGGAGCGCCGGGCCGGGCGCCCGATGGACGAGGCGCTCTGGCGCCGCCTGCTCCGGGCAGAGCTCGGCCAGGCGGGGATCGACGATTTCGAGGCCATGCTGGCGGGCGGGACGGTTCTGCCGCCTTCGCATGCGTTCGGTCCGTGCTTCCAGCGCACCACACGCCCGCTACGGCGGTTCGATCTCGGGTTCGATCCTGCATCGCTGCTGAGCGACCCGCGCGCCGTGCGGGGCCTGAAGCCCGGCTCAGAAGCGCACAAGGCGGGCCTGCGCGAAGGAGATGTGATCACCAACACGTTCTCGCAGGACGGCCTCCAGGCGGACCAGGAGGCGTTTCTCACGCTCGAGGTACTGCGGGGCAGTGAAACGCTGACGATCCGTTATCAGCCTCGCGGCGAAACCGTCGCTGCCTACCAGTGGGAGAAGACGGGGGACGGCTCGTGCGGCTCCTGATCGGCTGACACTCTAGGAGCTGGGACGGTTCGGATCGCCCGGCGGGCGTGAGGTCGGATGCGAACTCGACAGCCCGCCATCGACCGCCAGTGCCTGCCCGTTGACGTAGCTGGCCTCGTCCGACAACAGGAACAGCGCCGCGGCCGCGATCTCCTCCGGCTGGCCGCCGCGCAGGAGCGGGTTCAACTGCCCGATCCTGTCTTCCTTGCCCGCCGCGCGGGCACCTTCGTAGAGCGGCCGGGTCATGCCCGTTTCGGTGAGACCGGGAAGCACGGCGTTGATCCGTACGCCGGTGCCGGCAAGCTGCTGGGCAGCGGTCTGGATCAGATTGATCACGCCCGCCTTGCTCGCCGAATACTGCGCCGGGCCGGCGCCAGAGCGCAGCCCGGCGACCGAGGCAGTGCACAGGATCGCTCCGCCGCCGCAATCGCGGATCGCGGGCGCAGCGTGCTTGACCGCGAGGAACGGTCCGATCAGATTTACGCGCAGGACCTCCGCCCAGTCCTCCGGCGTGGCATCGAAGAAGCCGCCGCGCACGCCGCCGGTGATGCCGGCGTTGGCGAAGAACAGGTGCAGCGCGCCGAACTCGCTCCGGGCGGTCGCGACGAGCGCCTCGATATCGGCCTCGGCGCCCGCGTCGCCGGTTACCGCCACTGCCAAGCCGCCGTGGGCGCGCACGGCATTGGCTGTCTCGTGCACGGCTTCAGCGCGATCGAACGCGACGACCTGGGCGCCTTCCTGCGCGAACAATAGCGCGCTCGCGCGGCCGATGCCCGAGGCGGCGCCGGTGACGACGGCGACCTTTCCGGCGAGCCGTGCGCTCATATCGTTGCGCCCCCGTCGACGACGATCATCTGGCCCGTGGTCCACTTGGCTGCGGGCGAGGAGAGGTAGACCGCCGCGCCCGCGATATCGCGCGGCTCGCCGATCCGGCGCATGGGCAGCCGCGCCTCGGTCGCGGCGAGCGCCTTCGGGTTCTCCCACAGCGCGCGGGCGAAGTCGGTCTTCACCAGGCCCGGCGCGATGGCGTTGACGCGGATGCCGTGCTCGCCGTTCTCGACCGCATAGTTGCGCACGAGCTGGAAATCCGCCGCCTTGGAGACGTTATAGGCGCCGATCGTCGGCGAACCGCGCAGGCCGCCGATCGAACTGACGACGATGATCGCCCCGTCGCCCTTTGCGCGCATGTCGGGCAGGGCGAGCTGGATCAGCCAGTGGTTGGAGAGGATGTTGTTGTCGAGGACCTTGCGGAACTGCTCATCCTCGATCCCGTCCATCGAGCCGTAGTAGGGATTGCTCGCAGCATTACAGACGAGAATGTCGACGGGGCCGAGCTGCTCCTTCGCGCGCGCGAACAGGTCCTGCAGTTGCGCCTTGTGGGAGATGCTGGCGGCGATCGCAGTCGCCGTGCCGTCGCCATGGGCGGCGTTGATCTCCGCCGCGACCTCGTCGCAGGCTTCCTGCTTGCGGCTCGAGATCACCACTTTCGCCCCTTGGGCGGCGAGTTCCTCGGCGATCGCGCGGCCGATCCCGCGGCTTGAACCAGTGACGAGGGCGACCTTTCCGGTCAGATCGAATAGCGACATCGCGTAAAGTCTCCTTGTTTGTCAGACAGCCGCCTGCTCGGCGAAGGCCCAGGCCTGCTGCGCGAGCGGGACGATGCGCGCGGCCGCGGCCTCGGCGTTGGCGTTCGAGGCATTGCCGTCGATCGCCCGCTTCTTGATTCCCTGGATTATCCCTACCAGCCGGAACAGGTTGTAGGCGAAAAACCAGTTGAGATCGGGCACCGAAGTGCGGCCGGTCGCCTCGCAATAGCGCTCGGTCGCCTCCTCGAGCGTGGGAATGCCCAGCGCGGGAAGGTCGAGCCCGCCGAGCTGCGCGCCGCGCTCCCCATGCGGCATGGCCCAGTTCATCGCGAGATAGGCGAAGTCGGCCAGCGGATCGCCGAGTGTCGAGAGCTCCCAGTCGATTACCGCGAGAATCTCCGGCCGGTTGGGCGCGTAGATCATGTTGTCGATGCGGTAGTCGCCGTGGATAATTGACGTGCGATCCTGCTGCGGTAGGGTCGCGGGCAGCCATTCGATCAGCCGCTCGACTTCGGGGATGTCGTCGGTCTGGGCCATGCGGTACTGCTTGGTCCAGCGTCCGACCTGGCGCGCGAAGTAGTTGCCCGGCGCACCGTAGTCGCCGAGGCCCACCGCGACCGGGTCGACTGCGTGGAGCTTGGCCAGCGTGTCTATCATCGCGCGGTAGATCGCGCCGCGCTCTTCGGGTGCGCAGTCGGGTAAGGCGCCGCTCCAGAAGGTGCGGCCTTCGACCAGCTCCATCAAATAGAACGGGGCGCCGATGATCTCCGGATCCTCGCACAGTGCCACCGGCGCCGCGACCGGCACGCCAGCGGGGTGGAGGGCCGAAATGAGCCGGTGCTCGCGCTCCACCGCGTGGGCGGAGGGAAGCAGCTTGCCGAAGGGCTTGCGCCTGAGGACCAGCGGCCCGCGCTGCGTTTCGACGCGGTAGGTCGGGTTCGACTGACCTCCGGGGAACTTCTCGATGCCGCGGACCGCGCCGTGCCCGGGCGCTGCCTCGCTCAGCCAGCGATCGAGTGCGGCCCCGTCGAGGTCCGCGTGTCGGCCCTCGCTCATGCGTCGCCGTCCTGTTGCATGAGGCGCTCCAGCGCCTCGCCGCGCGGCCGCATTAGGCTCTCCTGCTGCGCGGTCGCGATCATCCGGCCATCTTCGGCGAAGAAGTGTCCGCGGCTGAGCCCGCGCGCGCCGCCGGCCCAGGGGCTGTCGGCGACGAAGAGATGCCAGCGATCGAAGTCCGGCGTTTCGTGGAACCAGATAGCGTGATCGAGGCTCGTCGCCTGAACGTCGTATCCGCCGGGGCGGATGCCGTGCGGCAGCATCGCCGTGCGGAGGAACAGCATGTCGGAGGCGTAGGCGAGCAGCGCGCGCTGCATCGCCGGCCCGGCGCACGCGGGCAGCCGCATCCGCATCCACGAGGCGGTTCGCGGCTCGTGCGGGCGCTTGCCGAAAACCGAGGAGGGATCGAGTGGGACGATCTCGATCGGCCGCCGTTGCAGCCGATCGGCAATCGGATGATCGTCAGGATCGGCGCGGCGCTGCTTCCATTCCCCGAGCCCGGCGAGCGCCGCTTCCACGTTGAGCGGAAACGGGCATTCCAGCGCATGGCGGAAACCCGGTTCCGGCCGGTGAAACGAGGCGATCATCGAGAAGATCAGCAGGTCGCCCTGCGACGCCTCGACCCTGCGCGTCGCGAAGCTGCGCCCGGCGGTGAGGTGCGTCACCCGATAATCGATCGGCTCGTCGGCCATGCCCGGCTTCAGGAAGTAGCAGTGCAGCGAATGCGCGAGCCGATCCGCGTCCTCTTCCTGCGAGGCGGCCATCAGCGCCTGGGCAATCGCCTGCCCGCCAAACAGGCGCGGCCCCATCGCCGGGCCGGGCGCGCCGGTCCAGCGTCCGTCGCCCCCCGCCTCGCTCGGCGCGAGGAGGGAGGCGAGATCAATCGCAGTCTGGTCGTTCACGCAGTCTCCGGCATTCCCGTCCGCCAGTCCGAGCAGATGCTCAGAACGCCTTGCGGAGTCCGATCTTGAAGTTGCGCCCCAGCGGGTTCGCGGTGAAGGGGTCGTAGCTGTAATCGAGGGCGGCGAACCCCGGGTCCTTGTCGAGCAGGTTGAGCACCGAGAGCGTCAGATCGGTTTCAGCCGGCAGCCCGATCCGCATTGTGAAATCGAGCGTGGTGAAGCTCGGGATGTCATAGCCCGGGGTGCCCGGTGCAAGCCGCTGGTCCGTATATCCCTCGATGTGGGTGACCGTCAGCCGCGCGTTGTGGCGGTCCCAACCTACGTCCACGTATCCGTTCAGCTTAACTTCGGGCAGCGGATAGGCGGTCGTCTGGTAGTTGAGTTTGCCGACCGCCGAGAAGCCCGGCTGGACGAGGTCCTCCCCGATGAAGAAGTCGTTGGTCTGGAAATCGATCACGTAGCTGCCGGTGACGCCCAGCCCCCAGGTGCCGCGAGAGCCGAAGTCATCACGATAGCTCGCCATGAAATCGAGTCCCGAGGTGGAGAGGCCTGCGCCGTTGGTGTAAAACGTGTCGATCGTCGTCACGTCGGCCAGCGTCGGCGTAAGCGTGCCGCAGCCGCCGTCCGCCGGTCCGCCCGAGAAGGTGAAGCGGCTCGCGAGCGGATTGGAGCAGTCCGCCACCGCAGTGCCGGGCGTGCTCGATCCGTCCGTGCTGTTGAACACGGAATTGAGAAGGCCTGATAGCGGCTCGGCAACGATGTCGTCGGAGAAGTCGTAGCGCCAGTAGTCGACGCTGGCGCGCAAACCGCCGAGCTCCAGCAGCACGCCACCTCCGTAACTTTCCGCGCTCTCGGGAATGAGCGAGGGGTCGTCGTTCACACGCACTGCGCGGAACGAGCCGCCAACGAATTGCAGTGAGGTGAGGTAGTCGCCGGCAGTAAGGTAGGTGGACGGCGGCGCCCGGAATGTCGTCTGGTAAGATCCCCGCAGGGCCAGCCAGTCCGTTATCTGGAAGCGAGCGCTTGCCTTCGGGTCGAAGGTGGAGCCGACGGACCCGCCATAGTCCTCGTAGCGCGCGGCAAGCTGGATATCGATCCGATCCCCGATCGGGATCTGCAGTTCTCCGAAGAAGGCGTAGACCTCCTGCATACTGGAGTTGGGCTGGTCGGAGCCGAGGAAACCGAACAACCCGATCGGGCGTGCGCAGTCCTCCACGCCAAAATCGAGCGATCCGGGGCAGGGGTAGATGTCGAGATTGTTGTACGGGCCGTAGGCCGCGTCGTAGTCGTTGCGGCGATACTGGGCGCCGAGGGCATAGCCTATCCCGTTGCCCCCGCCGAGGCTGATCCCGGTATTACCGCTGAACACCAGGTTGGCGACCTTGAGCTCGTTCGAAATGCGACTGGACGATTTCTTTGTGAAGTAGTCGAAGACCGCGGGATCGTTGGCGACCGCTGCGTTGTAGCCCGGGTTGGTCTCGCCGGTCGCCGGATTTCCCTCGATCGCGTTCGAGAACGGGTTGTAGAACATGCAGGGACCCACGCCGGGCGTACCGGTCAAGGGGTCGCAATCCTCGCCGCCAAGGCCGCGCAACGCGAGTTGCACCCTGTCGATGATCGTGTCGTAGCCTGTCGATTCGCGGATGTACTTGTGCCAGGTGCCGCTCAGTTCCCAGTTGAATGCATCCGAGTGGCTTCCGCGCACCGCGCCGGTAAAGCGCATCGATTCGCCGTCGCGGGTCGCAGGTGCGGCGCCGTCGATCCCGTTCTGATCCCGGAAAAGCGGATTGCCGCCGAGCAAGGCTGTTCGGAACACGCCCGCTGCAAGGAGCGCGCTGTTTGCTCCCGAAGGGAACTGGTCCGGATTGGCCTCACGGTAGGCGATCAGGCCCGGGTTGTTGGGCGGAACCCAGAACTGCGAGCCGATGGGGTTCGCCAGGCCGGGGGTTGGCGTATTGAGAATAAGGTAGCTCGGTGAGGAGTTGGCCGAGATCGAAGTGTGCCCGAGCAGGCCGGAAAACTCTGCCACGATCTGGTCTGTCAGGTCGATTTCGGTTTCCAGATAGGCCTGCCAGCGGTCTTCCTTCTCCACCAGCAGATCGAACGGCGTGTACTGACTGGCGCAGCGGGTTGCGCTGTCGATATCCGTGGGGGTCGAGTTGTTGACCGGAATGCCGCCCAGGTCATCGCACCCGCGGTCGACCTCGAAGCCGCCGGTTAGGCCAACGAAGGTTCCGGGATAGAAGGCGAAAGGCAAGAAGGCACCCGGGTTCCCGCCTTCGGTAAAACCGCCCGCGGGGTTCTCGGTGTAGGGGCGAATGGCGAAGTCACGTTCACTCGCCGCGAGCGGAGAGCGGTGCTGGTAGCCGAAGCTCGCGAGTACGCGCAGCCCGTCGCCATCGTGGCCGAACGCGCCCGAAGCGGTCCAGTCTCCGTCGGAGCCCTCGATGAAGCGGTAATCGCCGCTGAGTACCAAGCCGTCGAGCTGTTTGTTGGTGATGAAGTTGACCACGCCGCCGATCGCATCGGAGCCGTAAGTCGCGGCCGCGCCGTCCTTGAGCACTTCGATCCGCCCTATTGCTGCGGAGGGCAGCAGGTTGGCATCGACAGAAGGCACCCCGATCGGCGTATTGGCGAGCCTCTGACCATTGAGCAGGACAAGGGTGCGCGAGGGGCCGAGACCGCGCAGGTTCACCGTGGACACCCCTTCTGACCCCTGGGAGCGCGAGTCGAACTGGTTCGAATCGCCGAGAACGCCGCTCGAACCCGGAAGATTCTTGAGGAGGTCGACCGCGGTGGGCGAACCCTGATTTATCAGCTCTTCCTGCGAAATTACGTCAACCGGCAGGGCCGCGTCCTCAGGCGTTCCGCGAATGAGCGAGCCCGTGACGACGATGACCGGGTTTTCAGGCGCGGCGCGTTGCGGGGGCTCCTGAGGCTCGGCTTGCGCCATGACCGGGCTGGCGCCGGCGACTCCCATAACGAGAGCCGACAGGGCGCACGTGTACCGAAGACCGTGTTTTCTCATCTTCCTCTCCTCTCCTGTGGGTTGTGCTCTCAGGCACATACCCACTTATCGAAAGTGGAGTATTTCGGGACACTCCTGTCAAGCTCTTTTGTGAAATGAATGTGCCTCTGCAGCTCGCCGATGTTTTCGAAGAATGCCCGGACCATGCCTCTGAAAACATGCCGCGCGGGCACTATTGATGACTCGGTTGTCGAGGAAAATGCCCGATCGCCCGTCACGTACCTCGTCTTGAGAGGGTGTTTTCGTGGGCGGAAGCGTCGGTGGCGCGTGGGGCGGTCGATTGGTTTCGACTTGCCACTCATACCCTGAATTCGAACAATGTATGCACGGGCGGGAAGGTTGCTGGGCCTGCCTCCGCCTCATTTGCGCCTGCGGCGCAAATGGGGCGGTTATCTGGCGAGTTCGAGTGTGATCGCGTCAGCCGTTGAAGGTTTCGCCGCGCGCGGCTTTGCCGCGCAGATAGTCGCTGACCGGAAGGCCGTGCTTCTCCAGCCCGGCAACGACCGTGTCGAGCCCGATCGTATCGGCCCAGAACATCGGACCGCCGGTGTAGATCGGCCAGCCGTAGCCGTTGATCCACACCACATCGATGTCGCTCGCGCGCTGCGCCATCTTCTCGTCGAGGATCTTCGCGCCTTCGTTGATCATCGGATAGAGCAGCCGCTCGCGGATCTCGTCCTTGGAGATATCCCGTTGTGCATGCCCTTCCTTGGCGGCGAAATCGGCGATGATTGTCTTGACCTCGTCGGAAGGCGTGCGGTTACGCGCTTCGTCGTAGTCGTAGAAACCCTTGCCAGTCTTCTGGCCGAAGCGGCCCACGGCGCAGAGCGCCTCGCGTACGGTGGTGACCTTCGACGGATCACGGTGCCAGCCGATGTCGATGCCGGCGAGGTCGCCCATCTGGAACGGGCCCATCGGGAAGCCGAACTCGAGCAGAACGTCGTCGACGTCCCAGTAGTTCGCGCCTTCCATGATGAGTTGATTCGCCTGCTCCTGCCGCTTGGAGAGCATGCGGTTGCCGATGAAGCCCGGGCACACGCCCGAGACGGCGGCGACCTTGCCGATCTTCTTGGCGAGCTTCATCGAGGTTGCGAGCACGTCGTCGCGCGTTTTCGCGCCGCGCACGACTTCGAGCAATTTCATCACGTTCGCGGGCGAGAAGAAGTGTAGGCCGAGCACGTAGCCGGGGCGCTGGGTGGCCGCCGCGATCTCGTCGATGTTGAGGTAGCTGGTGTTGGAGGCGAGGATCGCGCCCTGCTTCACCACCCCGTCGAGCGTGCCGAACACTTCCTTCTTCACGTCCATGTTCTCGTAGACCGCCTCGATCACCAGGTCGCAGTCGGCTAGGTCGGCGTAATCCAGGGTGGGGGTCAGCAGACCCATCGCAGTGCCGACCTGCTCCACGGTCATGCGGCCGCGCTTGGCCGTGTTCTCGTAGTTCTTGCGCATGACGCCGGTGCCGCGATCGAGCGCTTCCTGCTTCATCTCAAGGATTGTCACCGGAATGCCCGCGCTGAGGAAGTTCATCGCGATGCCGCCGCCCATCGTGCCGGCGCCGATCACACCCACCTTCTTGATCGGAATCAGCGGCGTATCGGCGGGAACGTCGTCGATCTTGTTCGCGGCGCGCTCCGCGAAGAAGTAGTGACGCATCGCCTTCGACTGCGTGCCGCCCATCAGCCTGGCGAACAGCTCGCGCTCCTTCTTCACGCCTTCGGCATAGGGCAACTCGCCCGCCGCCTTGACCGCCTCGATCGCGGCGTTAGGCGCATCGAAACCGCGCATCTTGCGGCCGTTCTTCTGGCGGAAATCGTCGAAGATGGCGGGGTTCTTCACCCCGTCTTGGTTGGCCGTTCCTTCCGATGCGCGCGGCACCGGCTGGCCGATCTTCGATTTTGCGAAGGCGATCGCGTCCGCCTCCAGGCTGTCCTCACCGACGATCTTGTCCACCAGGCCGATGGCTTGCGCCTTCTTTGCCGAGATCGGATCGCCGGTGGCGACAAGCGGCAGCGCGGCTTCGGCGCCGACCAGGCGCGGCAGGCGCTGCGTGCCCGCGGCGCCGGGGATCAGCCCGAGCTTGACTTCGGGCAGGCCGATCTTCGCGCTCGGCACCGCCACGCGGTAATGGCAGGCGAGCGCGACTTCGCACCCGCCGCCCAGCGCGGTGCCGTGGATCGCGGCGACCACTGGCTTATCGCTTGCCTCCAGCTTGTCGAGCGCTTCGGGCAGGCTGGGGCCTTTGGGCGCTTTCCCGAATTCGGTGATATCCGCGCCTGCGAAGAACGTGCGCCCGTCGCAGCGGATTACGACCGCCTCGATCCCGTCGTCGGACAACGCCTCCTCGATCCCGGCGGCGAGCCCGGCGCGCACGGCTTGGCCGAGGGCGTTCACCGGCGGATTGTCGGAGATGATGACGAGCACGTTGTCGTGGCGTTCGGTGCGGATCGGCGTAGTCATTGTGCGCTCCTTCATGCGTAGCTTTCCGCCAGAGCCGAGTAGATCAGCGTCTTGAGCTGGCGGCGGATGGGATAAGTGGACGAGGGGTAGAGCTGTGTCATGAAGACCACGGTGATCTTCTCGAGCGGATCGACGAAGAAGGCGGTCGAGTAAGCGCCGCCCCAGTAGAATTCGCCCTTGCTCGCGGGCATCAGCGTCCTGGCCGGATCGATCACCGTAGCGAAGCCGAGGCCGAAGCCGGTGCCGGCGTTGTTCGCTTCGGAAAACAGGCTCTGGCTCATCTGCGTGAGATCCGCACCGCCGGGCAGGTGGTTGGCGGTCATCAGGTCGAGGGTCTTGGGTGCGACGATCCGCGCGCCGTCGAGTTCGCCCTTCTGCAGCAGCATGGTGCAGAAGCGGTGGTAGTCGGTCGCCGTGCCGATCAGGCCACCGCCGCCGCTGTCGAACTTGCCGTTCTCGAGCAGGCGGCTCTCCGCAGCACGGTCGACCAGTCGCGGCGCCTTGCCCGGACGGTAGCCATAGGCGTCCGCGAGGCGGTCCGCCTCACCCGCGGCAACGTGGAAGGCGGTGTCGGTCATCCCCAGCGGTTCGAAGATGTGCTGGCGGAAATAGTCGCCTAGTCGCATCCCCGAAATGCGCTCGATCGCAATGCCGAGCACGTCGGTCGAAACCGAATAGTTCCAGCGGGCGCCCGGCTCGAATTCGAGCGGAATCTCGGCCAGCGCGGCGACGTATTCATCCGAGGTGAATTTGCCGCGCGAGAGATCGAGCTCCGCCGCGCGATATGCGGCGTCGACGCTGCTGCGGTTCTGGAAGCCGTAGGTCAGCCCCGACATGTGCGTGAGAAGATCGACGAAGCGCATCGGTCTGCCGCGCTGCGTCGGCGCGAAGGGAAGGGCGCCGCCTCCGCCCGCGTAAGCGCCGAGGTTCGCGAATTCGGGAATCACGCGCGCCACCGGATCGTCCAACGCGACCTTGCACTGCTCGACGAGCTGCATGAAAGCGATCGAAGTGATCGGCTTGGTCATGCTGGCGATGCGGAACAGCGCATCCTCGCGCATCGGCGTGCCGTCATCGCGCAGGGACCCGAAATGCGCATGATGCACCGGCTGCCCCGCGCGCGCGACGAGCAATTGGGCGTTCTTCAGGCGCCCCGTTTCGATGTACTGTGCCTCCAGAAAGGCATCGATCCTCGCCAATCGCGCCGTGTCGAAGCCGAGCGCTGCCGCATCCGCCAATTCGATCATGAACTCTCCCGCGTCGCGCCGTTATCGGCATACCTCATTTTCTGACTGCTGCTGATAAACGATTTTTCGCTCTTTTGAACCCTCATACCTGAAATTCAGAAAAGGACCAGTTGCAGCTTGCCACGCGGCGTCCCTTCTGCATAAATCGCTCGCAAAGAATCGCACAAGACGAAACTGAAAAAAGAGGATTGCCCGAATGCGCGACGCCGTCATCGTATCTACCGCCCGTACTCCGCTCGCCAAGGCGATGCGCGGCGCTTTCAACGCGACTCATGCCGTGCAACTCGGCGCATGGTCGGTCGCCGCCGCGGTCGAGCGCGCCGGTATCGAAGGCGGCGAGGTCGACGACGTGATCATGGGCGCCGCCAACCAGCAGGGCGAGCAGGGGTTTAACATGGGGCGACAGATCGCGCTGCGCGCCGGGCTGCCGGTCGAGGTCGCGGGGATGACGATCGACCGGCAGTGCTCGTCCGGCCTGATGGCCATTGCGACGGCGGCCAAGCAGATCATTGTCGACCGCATGGACGTCTGTGTCGCGGGTGGGGTGGAATCGATCACGTCCCTTCGCTCGGGCAAGCCGAACACGCAGCGCGATGAAGAGCTGCTCAAGATGCATCCCGACATCTACATGCCGATGATCGGCACGGCCGAGACCGTCGCCCAGCGCTACGGCATCAGCCGGGAGGCGCAGGACGAATATTCGCTCCAGTCGCAGCAACGCACCGCGGCGGCGCAGACGGCCGGCAGGTTCGACGACGAGATCGTACCGATCGCCACAACGATGAACGTGACCGACAAGGCGACCGGAGAGGTCAGCCAGCGCGACGTCACCATCACCATGGACGACTGCAACCGGCCGGATACAACGCTGGAAGGGCTGGCGAAGCTCGCGCCCGTTATGGGGGAGGGACACTGCATTACCGCCGGTAATGCCAGCCAGCTTTCGGACGGCTCGGCCGCTTCGGTGCTGATGGAGGCGGAGATCGCCAAGGCGCGGGGCCTCGAGCCGCTCGGCCGCTACGTCGGAATGGCGGTGGCAGGCGCCAAGCCCGACGAAATGGGCATCGGGCCGGTCTTCGCGATCCCCAAGCTGCTCGAGCGTTTCGGACTCGGCATCGACGATATCGGCCTGTGGGAGCTGAACGAGGCCTTCGCGGTTCAGGTGATCTACTGCCGCGACGAGCTCGGCATTCCGGACGACCGGCTCAACGTCAACGGCGGATCGATTTCTATCGGCCATCCCTTCGGCATGACCGGCGCGCGCTGCGTCGGCCATGCTCTGATCGAAGGCAGGCGCCGAGGTGTGAAGCATGTCGTTGTCACCATGTGCGTCGGCGGCGGCATGGGTGCTGCCGGCCTGTTCGAGGTGCTCTGATCATGGCGACGCAGGCAAAGGATCTCGCCTCCGCCATCGGCTGGACACCGCCCGCGGGCTGGCCAGCGAGGACGCGGGAGGAATGCAAGGCGATCCTCACCGCGCCTGGACAACGCTTCGAGATGGAGACGATCGACATTCGCGGCGTGCCGACGCGCGTGTGGAAGAACGCCCCGCCGAACCTGCGGGCAATCGCCATGGTCGGGCGGATGCATGGCAGCCGCGAGTTCACGATCTACGAGGACGAGCGCGTCACCTATGACGCATGGTTCCGTGCGGTCGCGAAGCTGGCGCAAGAGATGCAGGCGCGCGGCGTGGCAAAGGGCGACCGCGTTGCCGTGGCGATGCGGAACCTGCCCGAATGGCCGGTGGCTTTCTTCGCTGCAGTGACGATTGGTGCGATCTGTGTGCCGCTCAACGCCTGGTGGACCGGCCCGGAGCTCGCTTACGGCCTCAGCAATTCCGGCACGAAGCTGCTCGTCTGCGACGACGAGCGGTGGGAGCGTATCACGCCCCATCGCGCCGAGTGCCCCGATCTGGAGACTGTTTTCGTCTCGCGCTGTCAGGGCGATCCCGAGGGCGCCGAGCGGCTCGAAAATGTGATCGGCACGCCCAAGGGCTACGCCGATCTGCCGCAGATGGAATTGCCCGAGGTCGACATCGCGCCCGAGGATGACGCAACGATCTTCTACACCAGTGGCACCACGGGCAATCCCAAGGGCGCGCTCGGAACGCACCGCAACTTGTGCACCAGCATCATGTCGAGCGGCTATAACGCCGCCTGCGCAGTGCTGCGCCGGGGCGAGGAGATGCCCGAACCTACGCACAAGGTGGGGCTGACCGTTATCCCGCTGTTCCACGTCACGGCCTGCTCCGCCGGCCTGATGGGCAACATCGCCGCCGGCCATACCATGATCTTCATGCACAAGTGGGACCCGATCAAAGCCTTCGAGATCATCGAGCGCGAGAAGGTGAACTCGACCGGGGGCGTGCCGACGATTGCCTGGCAGCTCATTGAGCATCCCGACCGCAAGAACTACGACCTGTCGAGCATCGAGGCGATCGGCTACGGCGGGGCGCCCTCGGCGCCGGAGCTCGTTCGCAAGATTCGCGAGGTCTTCGGCGCGCTGCCCGGCAACGGCTGGGGTATGACCGAGACGATGGCCACCGTCACTGGCCACTCGAGCGAGGACTACCTCAACCGTCCCGATAGTTGCGGCCCGCCGGTCGCCGTCGCTGATCTCAAGATCATGAACGAGGACGGCACGGAGGAGATGCCGGCGGGCGACGTCGGAGAGCTCTGGGCGCGCGGTCCGATGGTGGTGAAGGGCTACTGGAACAATCCGGAGGCGACCGCCGAAACATTCGTGGACGGCTGGGTCCGGACCGGCGATCTCGCGCGGCTAGACGAGGAAGGCTTCTGCTACATCGTCGACCGGGCGAAGGACATGATCATCCGGGGGGGCGAGAACATCTACTCGTCCGAGGTCGAGAACGTGCTCTACGATCATCCGGCGGTGACCGATGCCGCACTGATCGGCCTGCCGCACCCGCAGCTCGGCGAGGAGCCGGCCGCCGTGGTCCACCTGGCCCCCGGCACGACGGCGAGCGAGGAGGAACTCCAGGCCTGGGTCGCTGGCCGGCTGGCCAAGTTCAAGGTGCCGGTACGCGTGGTATTCACCGAGGACACGCTGCCGCGCAACGCGAACGGCAAGATCCTGAAGAAAGATCTGGCTACGCTGTTCTAGCGTGCACGAAGCCCCGGGGCTGTTGGCACTTTCGCCCGCGCTATTGTAACGGGCCTGACATGGGGGACGCAATGGCGAGCAAGAGTGCCGAGACGAGGCGGTTTGGTGAGAAGCGCCAGGCCATCATCCATGCCGCTTCGGTGCTGATCAACGAGGTCGGGGTCAAGGCGACGACCTTGTCCGATGTCGCGCGCGCGATCGGCCTCAACGCCACGAGCATCACGTATTACTTCTCGCGCAAGGAACAGCTCGTCGTCGCGGTTTACGAGGCGACGCTCGACCTGATGGAAGAGATGGCGCGCGATGCGCTGGCGGCGCCCGATCCGGCCTCGCGCATGCGCCGCTATATCGCCGAGCATGTCGCGCTGCGGCGGCGCATCCGGGGCGGCGAGAAAGGGCTGGTGACGGCGCTGTCCGAAATCCGCACGCTCGATGCGGATGCGCAGGCGCCGCTGCTCGCGCGCTACCGCACGGTGGTGAAGCTGGTGCGCGGTTTCTTTGGAGAGGCGCGATCCGATCGCGAACACGCGCTGTTTTCCGCCCGTGCGCACATATTGCTGGAGGCGATGATGTGGTGGCCCGTGTGGTCGCTGCGCTATTCGTCGCTCGATTTCCCGCGAGTTGAAGAGCGGATGTTCGACATCCTCGCGCACGGCATTCCGGCCGAACCGGATCGCTGGTCCCCTCGGCCCTTACCCGATGGCGGCTGGCGCACGCAGGAAGCGGCCAAGCCAAGCCAGAACGACGAGTTCCTGCGCGCCGCCACCGTGATGATCAACCAGCGCGGCTACCGCGGCGCGTCGGTCAATCGGATCGCGAAGTCGCTCAACGTGACCAAGGGCAGCTTCTACCACCATCACGACGCCAAGGACGATCTCGTGCTCGCCTGCTTCCAGCGCAGCTACGATCGTCTGTCCGCCGTGCAGATGGCCGGGCAGACGATAGAGGCAGACTACTGGACGCGGCTGTCGAGCGTGCTGCGCGAGCTGCTCGACGTGCAGTTCTTCGACGCCATGCCCTTGCTACGCACGACCGCGCTCCAGTCCCTCGACAGCGATCAAAGGGTCGATGTGGTCACGCGCTCCAACCGGCTGGCGCGGCGCTTTGCCGGGATGCTGATCGACGGAATTGCGGATGGCTCGGTGCGCCCGATCGATCCGCTGGTCGCCAGCCAGATCATCATGTCGACGCTCAACAGCGCCTACGAGGCGCGCAACTGGGCCGAGCGGTTCGGCGACCCTGAACTGGCCATCCAAACCTATGTTTCTGCGCTCTCGTCCGGCCTTCTCGCGCCAACGGCCGCCGACTGATCAGCCTTCCGCGAGATTCCGCGGCTCACGCACCCGGAAGACGAGCAGCAAGAACGCGATCACCAGCGCTCCCAGCACGACGGCGAACAGGGGCGCGAAGCCCTGCGCGGCGACCAACAGGCCAGCGAGCACCGGGCCCGACGCCGCGATTACCCCTTCGACCGTGGTCACGAAGCCGAGCCGCATCGGGGTATCCTCGGTGCGCCCGAATTCGAGAACCATCGTGCTTGCCGCGAGCATCCATCCCGAGCTGCCGAAACCGAGCAGGATGAAGGCGCCGTAGACCGGCATGGCAGTTTCAGCGAAGATCAGCAGGGTGACCCCGCCGATCGAGCAGAGCAGCGACAGCGCGAAGACGATGCGGAAGCCGAAGCGGTCCCCCAACGGACCCCAGACGATGTTCGAAACGGTGTCCGAGCCGAGGAACACGAAGCTGAGACCGCCGATCAGTGCGCCGTCGAGCCCCAGCAGGACGCCCGCATAGATCGTCCAGAACGGTGCGCCGACCCGCGCCATCGTGGCGAAGCTCTGCGCACCGAGGAAGTTCGCGAAGTCCCGATCCGAAAGAAGCTCGGGAAATTCGCGGATGCGGTCGCGCCAGGGGATCTGCGGGCGCGACACCGGCGCCGGGGGTTCGCGGATCATCGTCTTGAGCACGACGAGCCCCGCGCTCGTAAGCAGAAAGGCGAAGAGGAACGTCGTCGCGTAGCCATTGCCCAGCCAGTCACCGGCGATGAACCAGTTGCCGGCCACCCAGGCGAGAACCGCCGCGATCAGCCCGCCCGCGAAATTGCGATATCCCTGCAGCCGCCCGCGTTTCCTGATCGGGATCAGCTTGCTCATCAGCATCTGGAAGGCGACGCGCTGCGCTCCGGTGAAGAAACCGAGCAGCACGAAGAAGGCGAATGTCGCGACCAGCAGCAGGTCGCCGGTCAGGAACCAGGCGGCCAGCGCGAGGCCGAGGATCTGCACCCGCATCAGGGAGCCGACCCGGATCGCGTAGGGCAGGATATGGCTGCGATGCTCGATCCGCGCTCCGCTGGCGATCGGGCTGATGGTCGCGCCGAGCTGGAGCAGAGCGCTCCCGAGACCGACCGCCGCCGCGCTCCCCGTCAGCAGCATCAGGTAGGCGGGGATGATCGTTGGGGCGTACATCAGGCGGAAACCCGTCATGCCCAGCACGCCGTGGATGAAGTTCGCGCGGTAGTTGCGCTTCAGGTTCTCGTCGACGAACCGCGCATGATCGGCCAGCGCCTGTCGTTGGACGCTGGCCGTATCGGAGAGACCTTCGGGGTCCTCAAGCGGATCCAATGCCTCAATAGCCGCCGATCCGGGCGAACCGGTCGCGCAGGTACGAGGTGCTGCCCCAGCTTGCCTCGAGCACGCGCGCGCGCTTGAGATAGAAGCCGATGTCGTATTCGTCGGTCATGCCGATGCCGCCGTGGAGCTGCACGCCCTCGCGGCTGATCGCGTGGAGCACGCGGTTGGCCTCCGCCTTGGCGATCGTGGCCGCCCGCGCGACACCAAAGCCGCTGTCGAGCGCCTGGAGACCGCCTTCAACCGCCGAGCGCATCATTGCGAGATCGCCGAACAGGTCCGCCATACGGTGCTGCAACGCCTGGAAGGTGGCGAGCACCTGATTGAACTGCACGCGCTGCTTCAGATAGTCGAGCGTGGTGTCGAACACGGCCTGCGCCATGCCGAGCATCTCGCAGGCGGTCAGGATACGCGCCCGGTCGAGCACGTCCTCGATCAGGCTGTCGCCGCCGCCGGCGAGCTTGTCCGCCGCCGCGCCGTCGAACGTTACCTCCGCATGGCTGCGCTGGTCGGTCAGCTTGCGCGTCGAAAGCGATACGCCGTCGCCCTTCTCGACCAGATAGAGTCCATCCGCCGCCGCGACCACGAACAGGTCGGCGCTATGCGCCTCGTGGACGAAGGCCTTGGTGCCGGAAAGCTTCCCACCCGATACGCTCGCGGCGATCTTCGCCGGGTTGTGATGCGGTCCCTCGTCGATCGCGAGCGTGCCGATCGCTTCGCCGCTTGCGAGCTTCGGCAGCCATTTTGCCTTCTGCTCCTCGCTCCCGCCGAGCACGATCGCCGCCGCCGCAAGCGTGGTGGCGACGAGCGGGCTTGCGGTCAGCGTCTTGCCCAGCTCCTCGATGACCAGACCGGCCGAGAGCCAGCCGAAATCCGACCCGCCGTGTGCCTCGGGCACGATGATGCCGGTCCAGCCCATCTGGGCCATTGCCGTGTACGCGCCGCGATCGAAAGCTTCGGGCGCGCCGCTCGCGCGGACTTTGCGGAAGGCCGCCACGGGGCTTTCGTTGGTCGCCCACTCGCGCGCCATGTCGCGCAGCATTTCCTGTTCTTCGTTGAGAACTGCCATGTTCCTCGCGCCTTCTTACTGGTGGTCGAGCATGCCAAGCACGCGCTTGGCAATGATGTTGTTCTGGATCTCGGTCGAGCCGCCGTAGATCGTGGTCGCCTTGCCGAAGAGCCAGGCGCGCACGCCGGAGAGCTCGGCCTCGGTGAAGCCTTCGCCTTCCCAGCCGAGGCCCTGCAGGCCCATGATCTCGATCATCAACTCGGCCCGCTCCTGCCCGAGCTTGGTGCCGAGTTTCTTGAGCACCGAGCTGATTTCGGAGACGCCGCCGGCGGCCTTACTTTCCTCCGTCGCGCGGCGCGCGGTGAGGAGGAAGGCATTCCAGCGGATCTCGAAATCGGCGATCCGGTCGCGCAGGACCTTGTCGGCGATCGCGCCGCTCTCGTCGGTCTCGACGTATTTCTTGGCGATGTCGGCCAGGCTGGCCCCCATCATCCGCGCCAGGCTGCCGCCGCCCGAGAGGTTGGTGCGCTCGTGCTGAAGCAGACGCTTGCCGATGGTCCAGCCCTGGCCTTCCTCGCCGACGAGGTTTTCCTTCGGCACTTTCACGTCGGTGAAGAAGGTTTCGCAGAACGGGCTCATGCCGCTGATCATCTGGATCGGCCGGACTTCGACGCCCGGCGAGTCCATGTCGATCAGCAGGAAGCTGATCCCCTTGTGCTTGTCGCTTTTGTCGGTGCGGACGAGGCAGAAGCACTTGTCGGCCCATTGTCCGCCGCTGGTCCAGGTCTTCTGTCCGTTGATGAGATAATGGTCGCCCTTGTCCTCGGCCATGGTCTGCAGATTGGCGAGGTCGGAGCCGGCGTTCGGCTCCGAATAGCCCTGGCACCAGCGGACTGCGCCGCGACAGATCGGCGGGATATGCTCCTTCTTCTGCGCCTCGCTGCCGTATTCAAGCAGCGTGGGGCCGAACATCATCACGCCCATGCCGCCGATCGGATTGTAGGCGCCGGCTTTGGCCATCTCCTCGTTCAGGATGGCCGCCTGTTTGCGCGATAGCCCGCCGCCGCCGTATTCCTTCGGCCATGTCGGCGTGCCCCAGCCGCGGCTGCCCATCGCCTCGCGCCACTTGCGCTGCGCTTCGCTCTCCTCGGTCGGGCCGTCGACGCCGGCCAATGCGCTGCCTTTGCCCTTGAGTTCGGACGGGAAGTTCTCGGCGAGGAAATCGCGCACTTCCTCGCGGAAGGCATCGTCCTCACTTGGCGGTGGCACGTCGGGCTGGGTGGCCATGCTTTTCTCCTCGATTACCGGGCGGGGCCGCCCAGGGGCGCATCGCGCTGTTGCTGTTCGAGCGCCTCGGCTTCCCGGGCTCGAAGGATCTCGATGTTCCGCTCGTGCCGTGCGCGCGTGATCGGATAGAACAGAAGGATCAGCGCCCCGATTGTCCAGAGCGAAATGACGGTCGGAATGTAATGGGTCAGCAGACTGTCCACCACCGAACGTTGGATCGTCGCCGGATCGGCCTGTTCGGGAAACTGCGACCACGAGAGAACCAGGCCTGCCATGAACAGGCCGAGCGCGTTGGAGCACTGCTGCATGAAGCTCGATGCGGCGAAGAACGTGCCCGCGGTATGGCGGCCGGTCTCGACCGCGCTTTCCTCCACGACGTCGGCCAGCATCGCGCTGGTGGCGATGAGCGAGACGGCGACCATCGCGCCGTAGATCGCGCCGACTGCGAACAGCACGGGCACCAGCAGGGGATGCCCCGGCTCGAAGAACAGGCCGAACAGGCTCAGAAGCAACGGTGTCAGGCCCATGGCGACGCCGACCACGGCGAAGACCATTGCGCAGTTTCGCTTGCCGAACCACCGGCAGAAGATCGGCGCCAGCGGAGCGGCCAACGTTGCCGCCACCAGGCTGTCGAGCGTGAGCAGTGCCAGCTGCGCCGTGTTCAGCTTGAACAGGAAGGTGCTGAAATAGAGCGTGATCGCGCTGTAGAGGCCGATCGCGGTGTACTTGAACACGCCGAAGCCGAAGATCGCCAAGAAGGCGCGGTTGCGGAAGGCGGCGAACATTTCGGCCCCGTGATCACGGAGGCGCAGCTTGGGCTTCCCCTGCGTGGAATCGGCCTGACGAAGATAGGGAATGCGGTTGTGCGTGCCGGCCGCGCAGATCAGGATCGCGAGGAAGATCAGTACGGCCCCAAGCGCAGCGAAGTTGGCGTAGCTCGCCGGGTTGAGCTGACCGCGCGGATACTCGGGCGATTCGATGAAGATGAATGCGAGCGAGAAGGCGGTAAAGCCATAAACCCCGACGTAGCCGAACCAGTAGCGGAGCGAGAACAGCCGGGTGCGCTCGTTATAGTCGCCGGTCATCTCGGGCGCCATCGCCGATGCGTTGATCTCGAAGGCGCTGATCGCTGCACGGGTCGCGGAGGCGAAGGCGAATATCCAGAAACCGAGTTGGAGGTGGCTCAGCCCCTGGGGCGGGAACCAGGTGAGGAAGAAGAAGATCGTGGTCGGAATCGCCGCCGCATACATGAACGGATGCCGCCGGCCCCAGCGGGAGCGGCTGACATCGGCCCAGCGACCCAGGAACGGATCGACGATGGCATCGATCAGCAGGGTACAGGCGAGGGCGGTGCCGACGATCGCCGCCGGCACGCCGACCACCTGATTGAAATAGAGCATCAGGTAGCTCGAGAAGGCCGCGCCCTTGATGCCGTTCGCCATCGCGCCCGCGCCGTAGCTGATACGCGTGCCGAAGCCGATCGGCGGCGTGCTGGGCGCGGCAGTGCGAGCGGCGCTGTCCCCCGCGGCGCTCGCCGCGGTCATGCCGCCTGCTCCGCTGCGTCAGTGAGTTCCTCCAGCGGATCGTCGACGGTGTGCTCGTACATGGCCTGCGCCGCGGCGCGCCGGTGGATCAGCGAATAGTCGGGGAAGATCGGGTCCGCGACGTCGCGGTACTGGCGCAGGTGCTGCTTCGCGACCGTGACTTTGTGCACCTCGGTCGGGCCGTCGGCGATGCCCATTACCATCGAGGCGACGAGATTGCTGACGAAGGGCATCTCGTTCGACACGCCGAGCGAGCCGTGGATATGCACGCAGCGCGCTGCGATGTCGTGATAGACCTTGGGCATCAGCGCCTTGATCGCCGCGATGTCCTTCCGCACCTTGCGGTAATCCTGATACTTATCGATCATCCACGCGGTCTTGAGCACGAACAGCTTGAACTGCTCGAGCTCGATATAGCTGTCGGCGATCTGCATCTGCACCGCCTGATAGTCGGCGATCGTGCCGGTGCGCGTCTTGCGGCTGACCGCGCGCCTGCTCATCATGTCGAGCAGGCGCCGGCAGTTGCCGACGGTGCGCATCGCGTGATGCACCCGCCCGCCGCCGAGCCGCGTCTGCGAGATGGCGAAAGCGCCGCCCCGCTCGCCGAGCAGGTGGTCAGCCGGCACGCGCACGTCGGTATAGCGGATGTAGCTCTCCGAACCGTCCTGTTGGCCGTAAACACCGACGTTGCGCACGATCTCCACGCCGGGCGTGTCGACCGGCACGATGAACATGCTCATCCGCTCATGCCGCGGCGCCTCGGGATCGGTCACGGCCATGACGATCAGGAAGTCGGCCCACTTGCCGTTGGTCGAGAACCACTTCTCGCCGTTGATCTTCCAGTGATTGCCGTCGAGCTCGGCGCGGGTGACGAAATTGGTCGGATCGGACCCGCCCTGCGGCTCGGTCATCGAGAAGGCCGAAACGATCTCGTTCTCGAGCAGCGGCTGGAGATACCGTTCTTTCTGTTCCGGTGTGCCGTAATGCGCGATGATCTCCGCATTGCCGGTGTCGGGCGCCTGGCAACCGAACACGATCGGTGCGAAGCTCGCGCCGCCCAAGATCTCGTTCATCAAGCCCAGCTTGACCTGGCCGTAGCCCTGTCCGCCAAGCTCCGGCCCCAGATGGCAGGCCCACAGGCCTTTCGCCTTGACCTCCTCCTGCAGCGGGCGGACGAGTGCGTTGCGCCTGGGATTCTTCACGTCGTACGGGTGGATGCCGAGCATCCCCAGGGGCTCGACCCTTTCGCGGACGAACTCTTCCATCCAGTCGAGTTTCTCCTGAAACTCGGTCTCGGTTTCGAAATCCCAGGCCATCGCTCTTCCCGTTGTCGCCGCCCCTTTGGGGTCTGTGGCGAATCAGCATACCCGATTTTTGAAACACTACAAGCGTACGGAAAATGATCGGTGAAGGCGTGGCGCCGAACTTTGCACGCGGACGCACACCTTTCCCCGACGCGGATTTTGACTTATCGCGCGCTGCCGTCATTGGTTTTGTCCCGTGTCCAGCAATCGCGCGCCCAACGGTCTCGAAGCCGCCTTCCTCGCGAACCGCGAGCGGCTGCTGCGTTTCCTGCGCGCGCGCGGCGCGGGCGATGCCGCGGAAGACCTGCTGCACGAAGTCTGGCTGAAGATCTCCACCGCGGCGGTCGGCCCCGTCGCCGCACCAGTGGCCTACCTTTACCGCACCGCCGACCTGCTGATGATCGACCGCTACCGGTCCGAACGGCAGGCCCGCCGGCGCGACAAGGACTGGAGCGAGGCGGCAGCAACGGTGCCCGGCGTCTCGGACGCGCCTTCCGGCGAACGCGTGCTGATCGCCCGCGACCACGCGCGTCTCGTGGCCGAGGCGCTCGACGTTTTGGGGCCGCGACCCGCGGCGATCTTCCGCCGGCACCGCATCGACGGCGTACAGCAGCGGCAGGTCGCCGAGGAGTTCGGCGTCAGCCTGAGCACGGTCGAGAGCGATCTGCGCCGCGCCTACCGCGCTATCCTCGAGGTCAAGGAGCGGATCGATGAGGCTTGAGACCCTCGGCTCCGTCTTCTCTGCGAAGAGGGCCCCATGAGGCAAGATGAACGGATGACCGACGAAGCGATTGCCTGGGCCGTGCGAACGGGAGACCCTTCGTTCGAGGACTGGGACGGATTCACCGCCTGGCTCGAGGCAGACCCGGCGCATGCGCGTGCCTACGACCGCGCAGTGACCGCGGTGATGGATGCCGCGGAGGAGGGCTTCGTCGCACCCGCCAACGACGATGTTCCCGAGCAAGCGCCCGACCGCGGCGGCTGGCGCTGGCTGGCGCTCGCGGCGTCGGTCGTGCTGGTGGCGATGCTCGGTTTCATCCAGTTGCGCGACACGAGCTACGTCGTCGAGACGGCGGCCGGAGAGACGCGCACGGTGGCGCTCGCGGACGGCAGCGACGTCACGCTCGGCGGCGCGGCGCGGATCGTGCTCGACCAAGACGACCCGCGCATCGCGACGCTGGAACAGGGCAGGGCGCTCTTCAGCGTGCGGCACGACGATGCGGATCCGTTCGTCGTCAATGTAGGCGAGCATACGCTGGTCGACGCCGGGACGGTGTTCGATGTCGCGCGCATCGCCGACACCACCAGCGTGGCGGTGTCCGAAGGCGTCGTGCTGGTGAACCCCGAGCGCAAGCTCGCGCGGCTGGAGCCGGGCGATACGCTGAGCGTCACCGATGGCAGCGACGCCTATCGTCTCGGCACCGCGCCGGTTGCGCGAATCGGCGAATGGCGCGATGGCCGGCTCACCTTCGACGATGCGACGCTCGGGGAGATCGCGCATGAGCTTTCAAGCAGCACCGGCATTGCGTTTACCGCCGCGCCTGCGGTTGCGGAACGACGCGTGACGGGCAGCGTCGCCCTGGCGCCGGTAGAGCAGAATCCGCAGGCCATCGGTCCGCTGTTCGGCGTCGCCGTGCGCCGCGAAGGAGATAGCTGGATCATCGATCGACCCTGACGATGCGCGCATCCCTGCCGATAGCCCTGATCGCCCTGGTGGCCGCGGTCCCCGCGCAGGCGGAGGAAGTGCGGGTGAACGCCCCGGCCGGGCGCGGCGGTGAGGCCGCCGCCGCGATCGCACGGCAGACGGGCACCAGCATCGTCATCTCGGACCCCGAGCTTGCCGCGCGCCGGGTGCCGGCGATCCGCGGTACCTACACGGCGCGCGAGGCGGTCCACCGGCTTGCCCGCGCTCTCGGAGCACGGCCCGTCAGCGCCGGCGCGATGGGCTGGCGTCTGGTCGCCGAGAGGCAGGCGCCAGCGCGCAAGCCAGCCTCCCGCCGCCAGCGACAACGCGCCGAAGCGCCTTCCCCTCCGCCGCCTGAAGTGGGGCCGCCCATTGTGGTCTCCGCCAGCAAGCGCGACGTGCGCCTGCGCGACTACGCTGGGCAGATCACGATCATCCAGGGCGACGATCTGGCATTCGGCGGACCGGGCGGCAGCGAGCGCATCGCCAACCAGGTCGCCAGCGTCACCTCCACCTATCTCGGCAGTGGACGCAACAAGCTGTTCATTCGCGGCATAGCGGATTCCAGCTTCACCGGGCCGACGCAGGCCACCGTCGGGCAGTACCTCGGCGACCTGCGGCTGAGCTACAACTCCCCCGACCCCGATCTCCGCTTGTCCGACATGGAGAAGGTCGAGGTGCTGGAGGGGCCGCAGGGAACGCTCTACGGGGCCGGATCGCTCGGCGGAATTATCCGGCTCGTGCCCAATGCGCCCGAGCCCGGCGTCGTCTCCGCGTCCGCCAGCCTCGGCGGCTCGGCGACTACCCACGGGGCGCTTGGGGCGGATGCGGGGGCGGTGATGAACCTTCCGCTCGCGGGCGAGGCCGCGACGCTGCGGCTGGTCGTCGATGCCGAGAGCCAGGGCGGCTATATCGACAAGCCGCTACTCGGCCGCGACGATGTCAACCGCACGCGCATCTACGGCGGGCGCGCCTTTGCCCGTGCCGACCTGGGCGGTGGCTGGACGGTCGATCTGATCGGGCTTGCGCAGCGGATCGATGGCGAGGACAGCCAGTACGCCGACCGCAATGGTCCGCCACTGACGCGCTCCGCGCGGGTGACCGAAGGCTTCGACGCCGACTACCTGCACGGCCAGATCGTCGTCAGCGGGGAGTTCGGCGCGATCCGCTTCCGGTCGTCCACCGGCGTGGTCGATCAAGAGCTTCAGGAGCGGTACGATGCGACCGAGCCCGACGAGCCCACGCGCGTATTCATCCAGAACAACGATTCGCAGATGATCGCCAACGAAACGCGGCTGTGGCAGCCGATGGAGGACCGGTTCGGCTGGGTCGTGGGCGCCAGCTTCACGCACAACCGCACCCGCCTGACGCGCAGTTTCGATGCGGCGGAAGTCATGCGCGCGAGCACCGGCGTGCGCAACGGGGTGGACGAGGCGACGCTCTACGGCGAGGCGAGTTATCGCCTGCGCGAGGGGTTGGTGGCGACCGCCGGCGGCCGCGTCACGCGATCGGAGCTCGGCGGCGCGGGCGAGGACGTGAATCCGATGATCGCGCTCGCCCGTTCCGAAGTGACCGCACAGCGGCACGAGACGGTGTTCCTGCCCTCCGCCTCGGTCACTGCGAACCTCCTTTCCGAAACCGCGCTCTACATCAAGTATCAGGAGGGGTTCCGGCCCGGCGGACTCGCGATCGACGGCGAGTTCGTCCGCCGCTTCCGCAGCGACCGGACGGCCACGCTGGAGATCGGCGCGCGGCACGGACGGCCCGGGGCGGGGCCGTTCGATCTCTCCGGCAGCCTGTCTTTTACCCGCTGGCGGGATATCCAGGCGGATTTCATCGACCCCTTCGGACTACCGACCACCGCCAACATCGGCGATGGGCAGGTCTGGACGGCGAGCTTCTCCGGCGGCGTCGCGGTGACGCACGACCTGCGCTTCGAGGCGGGCCTCTCGTGGAATCGCAGCCGCATCGAAAGCCCGCGCAATTTCCTGTTCACCAAGATCGGTCAGGTGCCGAACATCGCCAACGTCAACGCGCGGGCGGGTTTCGACTACGAGCGTGCGATCGGCCGCGAACTCGTCCTCACGGCGCGAGGGTGGGCGCGTTACGTCGGCGAATCGCGGCTCGGTGTCGGGCCCGAGCTCGGCGATCCGCAGGGCGACTATCTGGACAGCGGCCTCACCGCGCGGATCGGGCGCGAGCGGATGGGGCTGACGTTCAGCGTGACCAATATCTTCGACACCGAAGGCAACCGTTTCGCGCTGGGCACACCGTTCGAGATCGGGCGCGAGCAGATCACGCCGCTGCGTCCGCGAACCTTCCGTCTGGGGCTCGACTTCGCGTTCTAGGGGCGAGGTAGCGGGGACCTTCGCCCGCTCGCAATTTTTTTTTGCCGCCGGGTCAAGGTTCGCGCGGAAGGGCTCCGTCCTGCTGGTCGACAAAGGACCGGAGGATTCATGCACCGCTACTTGCTTGCGACGACGGCGATCGCCGCACTTGCCACGCCGCTTTCTGCCCAGACCGTGATCTCGGACGACCGCACCCAACCGGTGCGGACTTCGACGATCAAGAACGGCTCGCCCGATTCGATCCGCATCGACAAGAACGGCTCTGTCGTCGTCAGCAGCGGTACGGCGGCGACGATGGACAGCAACCATGGGATCACCAACGAAGGTGAGATCAAGATCACCAATGCCAACGGCGCGACCGGCATCGCGGCCGCAGCAGGCACGACCGGCAACATCGTCAATTCCGGCACGATCACGATCGACGAGACCTACACGCCCGAAGACATCGACAAGGATGGCGATGCCGACGGACCGTTCGCGGTCGGCACGGGCCGCGCGGGCATCCGCACGCAGGGCGCGCACACCGGCAACATTTCGAACAGCGGCAAGATCGTGGTCGAAGGCAACGATTCAGCCGGCATCGCGCTGGGTGGGCCGCTGACCGGCGATTTCACGCACAACGGCGAGACCAGCGTGCTCGGCAGCAACTCGGTTGCCGTCAGCGCGCAGGATATCACCGGCGACGTGCGGCTGGCCGGTAAGGTGATCGCCAAGGGCGAAGGTGCGGTGGGCGCGCACTTCGGTGGCGACGTCGATGGCGCGATGGTCGTTCAGGGGCAGGTATCCTCGACCGGCTACCGCTACCCCACGCCGCCGTCGGATGCCTCGAAGCTCGATGCCGACGACAAGCTCCAGGGCGGATCGGCGCTCGTCATCGAAGGCGACGTGACTGGCGGCATCGTGCTCGCCGCTGCGCCCGGGAAGCCGGGTGACGACGACGAGGAAGACGAGGGCGAGGGCGACGAAGACGAAGACGGCGAGGACGACGGCGAAGACGGCGAGGAAGGCGAGGACGATACCGAGGACGATACCGACCTGGACAAGGACGGTATCCCCGATGCCCAGGAAGGCACGGCCGCGGTGGTTTCCGCAGGCGAGGCTCCGGCCATGGTCGTGGGCGCGGAGGATCGCGACATCGCGATCGGGCCCGTCGCAGGGACCGGCAACAACTTCGGCCTGATCGTCGAGGGCGGCATCCTGGGCGACGGCGTCTATGCCGGCGTCGACGGCAACGGCCTGGTGATCGGCGGCCGGGGCGGCGCGGTGAGCATCGCGGGCGGCATTGCGAACTCAGGCACGATCGCTGCCAAGTCGGTCGATGCCAGCGCCACTGCGCTGCGCATCGGTGCCGACGCGACGGTGCCCGAGATTCGCAACTCCGGCACGATCAGCGCCAGCAGCGGCAAGACCGAGGATTCGATCGCGACCGCAATCGTCATCGATGAGGGCGCCGATGTGGACACCGTCCGCAACAGCGGCACGATCAAGGCGGCCGTGTCCGGCAAGGACGGCGCGGCGACCGCGATCCTCGACCGCAGCGGCGGAGTCGAACTGGTCGAGAACAGCGGGGCGATTTCGGCTGGCGGCGCCGACGAGGATTCCGACCGCAACGTCGCGATCGATCTGTCCGCGAATGCAACCGGCGCCACCGTGCGTCAGACGGCGGTCGCCACGGGCAAGGACGCACCCTCGATCAAGGGCGACGTGCGCTTCGGCGCCGGTGACGACGTGTTCGAGATCGCCGACGGCACTGTCAGCGGCAACGTGACGTTCGGCGCCGGCAGCAACGAGCTCGCGCTTTCGGGCGATGCCAAGCAGACCGGCACGATCACCTTCGGCAGCGGCGTCGATACGATGAGCCTCACCGGTTCGTCGGTGTTCGACGGCACGGCCGACTTCGGCGGCGGCGCGGACGTGCTGACGCTGGCAGGCTCGGCGCGCTTCTCCGGCACGCTCACCAATGCGGAAAGCCTCGCCGTCACCGTGAGCGGCGGTGTGCTCGACCTCTCGAGCCCAACGTCGATCGGTTCGCTCGAGGTCGGTTCGGGCGCGATCCTCAACGTCACGCTCGACAAGGATGCGGGCGAGGGCACCCTCATCGACGTCGCCGGCACCGCCACCTTCGACGAGGATTCCAAGCTGCGCTTCCGCCTCGCCGATATCGACAGCGCCGAAGGGCGCTACGTCGTGCTGACCGCGGGCGACCTGCAGGTGGGGGATGAACTGACGGGCGACAACACGCTGCTCCCCTTCATGTACAAGGCGACCATCGACGCCGATGAAGCGGCCAACGAACTGGCCGTCGAGATCGGGCGCAAGACCACCACCGAGCTTGGCCTGAACCGGTCGCAGGCCACGGCCTACGATGCGATCCTCGACGCGCTGGGCGAGGATGACGAGATCGCCGACGTCTTCCTCAACATCACCGACGGCAACGCCTTCCGCAACACCGTCACGCTGATGCTGCCGGACCATGCCGGCGGTGCGTTCGAAGGCGTCAGCCTCGGCACGCGGACCATGGCGCGCTTCCTCTCCGATCCGCAGGGTCCGATCGAGCCGTCGTCGAAGATCCACCTGATCTTCGACGCCGGCGGCTGGGGCTCGAACAAGGATGAGGGCGACACCGCCGCTTACGACCAGAGCGGCCTCGGCTTTGCCGCCGGCGCCGAGATTTCGACCGGCGTGGGCCGCTTCGGCGGCACGATCACCTACCTGTGGAACCGCCACGACATCGGCGACACCAGTTCGGTCATCTCCGGCACCTACGAGCTGGCCGCGCACTGGGTCGGCAAGTGGGGCGGGCTGCAGACTTTCGCCCGCGCCGGCATCGGCATGGTCGATTTCGAAGGCACGCGTTATTTCGACGCCACCGTGGGCGAGGACACCATCTCGCGCGATGTCGAGCGCGAATGGGACGGCACCGTCACCAGCTTCATGGGCGGCGCCTCGTTCGAAGGCGGCGGCCAGTTCTTCTTTTTCCGCCCCTCCGTCGTGGTCGACTACGTCCGGCTGAAGGAAGACGGCTATACCGACACCGGCGGCGGTGGCCTCAACCTCACGGTTGCCGAGCGCACGAGCGACGAGTTCGCGATCAATGGCGGCCTGACCCTCGGCGTCGACCTCAAGGGCATGCGCGCGCGTGACGCGAGCTGGTTCCGCGTCGAAGGCGAGGGCGGCTGGCGCGAGATCCTCGGCGGCGGACTGGGTGACACGACCGCACAGTTCGAAGGCGGCGATCCGTTCACCCTACAGGCGGAGCAGAGCGTCAACGGTTGGTATGCGCGTCTGCGCGCGATCGGTGGTGACGAGGCCTTCACGATCTCGGGCGAAGCCGGCGCCGAGGAACGTCACAACGACGTCGGCTTCACCCTGCGCGGCACCATCCGCATGGGTTTCTGAGCCCCCCAAGCCCACGGCTCGCTGTGGGCAGGTCGTGCCGCCCGGCTCCCGTCCAGCCGGGCGGC
>JAPSJS010000024.1 GCA_031178065.1 Altererythrobacter sp. | reverse complement strand
CCCGCCCATGTCCGCCATGACGTAGCCCGACTTCGTTTCCTCCTTCACCCGATAGGTCTGGAGGGGGTCGGCAAAGAAGCTGAACGGTGTGTCCGGATAAAGCGACTGAATCCACTGGAGCGCGTTCGTCATCTGCGAACGGTCGGCAACCATTACCGTATCGCCCGCGACATGGCCGCCACCGGCGAAGTCGGTGATCGTCTCCACCCGCTCGGGATTGCTCTCGAAGGTCGCGTAGGGGGTGATCAGCGCGGGCGAGTTTCCGAAGCGTGTGCACCCGGCAAAGGCCGCCGGCTTGTTCGCTTCGGGAAGGTCGCAGATCTTGTAGCCGATCGCGCCGTCCTGGAAGTACCCATACGGGGTCCAGTTGTAGGAATAGCCGTCGACGCGCTCGTCCTCGGGGATCGCGGTGGCGTCCATTTCGCCCTTGCCGCTGTAATCGGCGAGATAGCGGCCGGAGGTGAAGTCCACCGTGCGCTGCCCGTAGCGGAATCCCGCGCTCAGCGTGATCGTGTTCGTGTCGTTGTCGTCGACGTCATAGGCGAAGTCGGCACGAATCGAGTTGCCCTTGATGTCCGAACGGTCGCCGAAAGCCCAATGCGACTTGAAGAAGCCGTAGGCAGGGTTGTTGAACAGGTCCTGCGGACTGCCATCGGCGATGCCGAAGCTCGGAAAATCTCCGTTGCGATAGGTGAAATCGAACGTCGGCGGCGCTGCAGAATTGGGCGTGAAGCCCGGCTGCGGCCCCGAAGTGCCGGGCCCCCGGACGCCATAGGCGGTGTAGCGCACGTCGTTGTTCGCCACCTCCCGATCCATTTTGGACGACGAGTAGGCCGCCGTAACTGACGCACGGAAATTGGTTTGGTTATCCCAGTGGACCTTGAACTGGAGATTGTCCGATTTGATGTTCGATACGTCGACGAAGGAAATCGCCTCTGCCGACTGGGCGCGCACCGTCCCTTCGAGCAGGATGCCGTCGTCGTTGATGTTGTAGTCTCCAACCAGGCCCTGAGACTCTCCCTGCCCGAACGGGAATTTGACCGATGCCTCACGCGTGTCGATCTTCAGGTCGGAGTGGAAGTACTGCGCGCTGACTTCCAGTTCGTCGGTCGGCCTGAAATTGACGCCGAGCGATGCGCCCCAGCGCCGCCGATACTGGTCGCGATCGGTGATGTAGCGATATTCGGGGGCATAGTAGTTCGTGGGCACGGTCGCGGTGTCGCGGCGGCCTTCGTCGAAGGCCCAGTTGCCGCGGTTGTCGCCGCCGAGCACGTTGACGTGATTGTTGGTCTTTTCATAGCTGAACGAGGCGATGACACCCAGGCGATCGTTGAAATTGTAGCCCACGACCGCAGCACCGGCGGGCTCCCAGCCGCCGATCTCGCTGCCCTTGCTCATCTTGACGTTCCCGGCGACCGTCAGCCCGTCCCGCAGGGAGAGAGGGTTGCGCGTCTTCAGGTTGACGATACCGCCCAGACCGCCTTCGAGCAGCGAGGCGTTCGGCGACTTGTATACTTCGATTCCGCCGATCAGCTCCGACGGCACGCCTTCGAGGCTGTCGTTGCGGTTGTAGTTCCCCTCACCGACCTTGTAGACCTCGAGGCCGCTCACGAAGAGCTCGCCATTGAGCAGCGTCACGTTCTGCTCGAGGCCGCGTATTCTGACCTTCGAGCCCTGCCCGTTCTCGCGGTCGATCTGGATGCCCGGCAGGCGCTGGAGCGATTCGGCCACGTTCTGGTCCGGGAACTTCCCGATGTCCTCCGCCGTGACCGATTCGATGATGAGGTTGGATTCGCGTTTTGCGTTGAGCGCATTCTCCAGCGAGGCGCGAAAGCCCGTCACGACGATCTCGTTGTTGCCCGCACCGGTCTGGGCTTCCGTGCCCTCTTCGGCCTGACCTTCCGTCTGCGCAAAGGCGGGCGTTCCCGCACACGCCACCGCAAGCACCGAAGCCGCGCCCAGCAAGGTCCAGCGAGTGCACATTGTTCCGCTGATCATATTCCAACCCTCCCATTCCGCGTCTTTGCGCGCGGAAACCATCGTTCTCGACTTTGCGGATCCGCGCACCTCCGAGGCGACCCATGAAGAGTCGATTCGGCATCCGCGGCCCCGGTAGGCTTTTCCTTGCATATCGCTGTCAACGTTGTCAAACGGACTCTGGATTTGCCGGATTGTGGCACTGGTTTCGCTTGTTTCATGTCAAGGTTGTCAGGCCGGGTCCGGCGGGAAGATTGAAAAGCAGAACTGCGGGACGGGACATTCTATGCGATCGAAAATAGCCTCTTACGCGCTCGCCTGTGTGGCGATCATCTCGCCCCCCCTCTCCACGGGGAGCGCAGCACAGGAACAGGGCACGTCGGCAGCGAACGGACAGGTGCATCCGGAGCGCTGGCCCGAAGTCGCCTATCCGCGAATCGTCACCGCCGAAGGCGAGGCGCGTATCCAGGAATTGCTCTCGCAGATGTCGGTCGAGCAGAAGGTCGGGCAGATCATTCAGGCCGACATCGGCAGCGTGACGCCTGAGGATGTGTGCAAGTACCACCTGGGATCGGTGCTCAACGGCGGAAACTCGGGGCCCGGCGGCAATGATCTCGCGCCGGCGCACGAATGGCTCGCCCTTGCCGACGCTTTCTACGCGGCATCGATGGAATGTGCGCCTGCCCAATCGGCCATCCCGATCATGTGGGGCACGGACGCGGTTCACGGGCACAGCAATATCGTCGGTGCGACGCTCTTTCCCCACAATGTGGGGCTCGGCGCCGCGCGCGATCCCGATCTCATCGAACGCATCGGCGAGGTGACGGCAATCGAGATCCGCGTGACCGGCCAGGAATGGACCTTCGCGCCCACCGTGACGGTCCCGCAGGATTACCGCTGGGGGCGCGCCTACGAAGGGTACTCGTCCGACCCGGCACTAGTCGCCTCCTACGTGGGCAGGATGGTCCGCGGTCTGCAGGGACCGCCCTCGACCGCACCGATACTCGCAGGGCCGCACGTCGCGGCCAGCACCAAGCATTTCCTTGCCGACGGCGCGACGGTCGACGGCAAGGATCAAGGGGACGCGGTCATTTCGGAGCTCGAGCTTCGCCTCGTCCATGGAGCGCCGTACATCCCCGCGATGGAGAGCGGCGTCGCAACGGTCATGACAAGCTTCTCGAGCTGGCAGGGCGTGAAGATTTCCGGAAACAAGGGGCTGGTGACGGACATCTTGAAGGGCCGCCTGGACTTCGGCGGCCTCGTGATAACCGACTGGAACGCGCACGGGCAGATCGCCGGGTGCAGCAACGCGAGCTGCCCGGCCGCCATCGAGGCGGGGCTCGACATGCTCATGGCGCCCGATAGCTGGCGCGACCTCTACGCCAGCACTCTGGCCCAGGTGAAGGCCGGCGCGATCAGCATGGCACGCCTCGACGATGCGGTGGCGCGCGTGTTGCGGGTAAAGCAGCGGCTCGGCCTGTTCGAAGCCGGCAAGCCGTCGGCGCGCGCGCTTTCCGGCGAGTATGACCTTCTTGGTGCGCCCGCACATCGGGCGGTCGCCCGCGAGGCGGTGCGCAAGTCGCTGGTCCTGCTCAAGAACACCGGCGTCCTCCCCCTGAAGCCGAACGCCCGCATTCTCGTTGCCGGCGACGGCGCCGACGACATCGCGCGCCAGTCAGGCGGCTGGACGCTGAGCTGGCAGGGAACGGGCCTCGACAACGGCGATTTCCCCGGCGCCACGTCGCTGTGGCGCGGCATTGAGCAGGCCGTCACCGCGGCGAGCGGCAGTACCGAACTGGCGCCCGACGGCGCCTTCGATCAACGGCCGGACGCGGCAATCGTGGTCTTCGGCGAGACACCTTATGCGGAGTTCCAGGGCGACATCCCGTCGCTTCAGCTCCGCCCCGAGTTGCGCCGCCCCATCGACACCATGCGCAAGCTCAAGGAAGCGGGCATCCCCGTGGTCGCCGTCATGATTACGGGGCGGCCGCTCTACGTGAACGAAGCACTGAACCAGGCCGACGCTTTCGTGACCGCCTGGCTGCCCGGCTCCGAAGGTGCCGGTGTCGCGGACATGCTGTTCGCCGGCCAGGACGGCGCCCCTGCTTATGATTTTCAGGGTCGCCTGCCGACGGCCTGGCCCGCAACGGCACGGCACGGCGGGCCGACGCTGTTTCCTTTCGGCTATGGCCTGACTTACGCGGACGGTCCGCAGTCATGGAAGCCGCTGCCGGAGGATAGCCAGGTCGCCGACGACGGCCTCGGACAAGGCGTCTATTTCGATCACGGCGTAGCAGCCGCGCCGTGGTCGCTGATCGTATCACAGCCCGACGGCAGCGATGCGCTGCGCGTGACGACGGTGCCCGCCACCGGCCTGTCAGGGCGCGCAACCGTGACCGCCACCAATCATGAGGTTCAGGAAGGGGCGCGGCAGTTTGCCATCGAGGGAGGTGAAGGCGGTGCCGCTGTCGAGATCAGCGGCCACGATCCAGTCGATCTGTCGCGCGAGACCAACGGCGACGTGCTGATGCTCGCGACCCTACGGATCGACACACCGCCGACAGCACCGGTGTCGATCTCCGTCCGCTGCGGCGCATCCGAATGCGGGCGCCCGCTCGCCATTCCCGAGCTGGCGGCGTCCGAACCCGGCCAATGGCGCGTGCTGGGCGTGCCGCTCAAATGCTTCGCCGCATCGGGCGCGGACATGACGCGCATCACCGCCCCATTCCGCCTGACGACCGACGGCGACCTTGGCTTCAGCCTCTCACGCGCCGCACTCGGCAGCGCAGCCGAAGCCGATGTCATCGCCCAATGCCGCGGCGGCTGAGCGGAGTCAGGAGCAACAGCGCACTTGCATTCGCGCCACCATGCACCGCAATACGGCGCCATGCGCATTGCGATCATCGACGAAAGCACCACGAGGGCGTCGATCATCGAAGAGGGGCTGGCGCAGTTACCCGATAGCGAGATATTCATACTGACGGAGCGGCCGGGTCTCATTTCGCGGCTCGAAGCGTTCGCGCCAGACGTCGTGCTGATCGATCTGGGCAATCCCTCGCGCGACGTGCTCGAGGAATACTTCGCCGTCAGCCGTGCGCTCGCCCGGCCCATCGCGATGTTCGTCGACGAAGCGGACGACGAAGCGATCGCCGCGTCGATCGATGCCGGTGTTTCCGCCTATGTCGTCGACGGCCTCGCCGTCCACCGGATCAGGCCGTTGCTCGATCTGGCCATCAAACGCTTCAATGCCTTCGCCCGGCTCCAGGCCGATCTGGCGGCTGCCGAGGGCAAGCTTGCGGAGCGCGAAACCATCGATCGCGCCAAGCGCATCCTGATGGACGGCAAGAAGCTCAGCGAGCCCGAGGCCTATGCGGAACTGCGCCGCAAGGCGATGAGCTCGAGCCGGCGGATCGCCGAGATAGCGGAAGCGGTCGTGACGGCGCATGACCTTCTGGGAGACGGAACGTGACCGAGCAACTCACCATCGGCTTCCTCCCGCTGGCGGACGCCTGCCTGCCGATCCTCGCGCACGAGCATGGTTTCGCCGAAGAGGAAGGGCTGGCGCTGAGCTTTCAGCGCGACGTCAGTTGGGCAACCGTGCTCGATCGGCTGCTCTACGGCCATACGGACATGGCGCACCTGATCGCGCCGCTGGCGATCGCTGCTACCCTCGGCCGAGGACGTCCCGCGCAGCCGCTGGCCGTGCCGTTCGTGCTCGGGCTCAATGGCAATGGGATCACCATGTCGACCGTTCTGGCCGGCAGGATCGCACAGTGGGGCACGTTCGAGGATCCCCGCCTGCTCGGCGCCGCGTTGGCTCGCGAGGTGGCGGAGCGCAAGCGCGCGGGGGCAAAGCTCCGCTTCGGTGTGGTCCACCGCTATTCCAGCCACAACTATATGCTGCGCTACTGGCTCGCGGCCTGCGGAATCCGGCCCGACGAAGACGTCGAGATCGTAACCGTTGCCCCTCCCTTCGTTGCGGACGCGTACGCGAACGGCGAGATCGACGGCGCCTGCGTGGGCGAACCCTGGAACAGCCTCGCAGTCGAGCGCAACGTCGCCCGGATCGTGCTCGCCACCGCGCAGATCTGGCGGCGCGGCGTGGAGAAGGTGCTGGCGGTGCGCCGGCCGGTGCTGGACGCCCGGCGCCCCGCGTTCGAGGCGCTGATCCGCGCCATGCGAAAGGCCGGCCGCCACTTCGTCGACCCTGAGAACTGGGACGCGAACGCCGCGATTCTCGCCCGGCCCGAATATATCGGCGGCGATCCTGCCCTGATCCGGCGCGCGATCTCGGATCGCCTGGTTCTGCAATCGGGCGGTGACGCGGTGCACTTCCCCGATTTCATGTTCCAGTACAGCGAGGCGGCCAACTTCCCCTGGGTAAGCCAGGCGCTGTGGCTGTACAGCCAGATGACCCGCTGGGACCGCTCGCCCTTCTCGCCCGAAGAGGCCGCAGCGGCCGCTGCGGTCTTTCGGCCCGATGTCTACCGCAGTGCAATGTACGACACTGACGATCCGCTGCCCGGCGCCAGTTCGAAAGTCGAGGGAAGCCTTGCGCAACTCACCTCGGTGGGAACGCAGCAGGGCTCTATCACTTTGTCACCAAACACTTTCTTCGATGGCGACAGCTTCGATCCGGAGAAGGTGGAGGAATACCTCGCCCGGCTCCCCTAGCAACCGAGTTTTTGCTGCACCGCAAAAAATACTTGCGAACGCCCGCTGATTCGATAACAATCGCCGCGGAACGGACGCCGCCCCAACGCTGGGGACGAGCAGCACCTCCGTTCCGGTTCTTACATTGCGTGGCAACGTCGCCGCCCGATCTGGCTCCCTCCGGGGATCCTGTCGAGGCGGCTTTTTTGCGTTGTGCGCTGGTTCGGCGAGGTTCGAGTGGGCGATCACGGCGCAGGCTTTCAGACGACACGCGGTTCGCGGCGGATGCGGATCGGTGCGCTCGCCGCGTTCGCGACTGCAGCCTGGCCGAATGTCGCGACCGCTGCACCGGGCGATCCGGTCGCGATCGGGAGCGCGACTCTCGATCCCATCCTCACCGCACGGCTGCGCCACGAAGGCGTCGACCAGGCCGGCATGCCGGACGATGCCGAAACGCTTACCTTTCGGGCGCGCGCCGGCGCCGAACTGAAGATCGACGGCTTCTCGATCCTTGCGGAGGGCGAAGGGACGCTGGCGCTAAACGGCAACTACAACGATACGCTGCCCGGCAACGGTATCGAACCCTTCCCGGTCGTCGCCGATCCGGAGAGCCTGGAGCTCAACCGGCTGCAGGTGAGCTACCTTCAGGATGGCACCGGCATCACGGTCGGGCGCCAGCGTATCATCCTCGGCAACGCGCGCTTCGTCGGCAATTCCGGCTGGCGGCAGAACGAACAGACTTTCGACGCGGTGCGCGGCCAGGCTAAGGTCGGCCCGGTGCTGCTCGACGCGACTTACGCGGTGTCCCAGCGAACGGTATTCGGCGCCGACAGCCCCAACGAACATTTCGACGGCGATTTCGTGCTGCTCAGCGGCGGGATCGATCTGCCGGTGGTCGACGCCGAGGCCTTCGCATACCTGATCGATTACGATACCCGGATCGTCTTCTCGAGCCAGACCTACGGCGTCTCGGCGCGAGCCGAGGTCGGCGTATCCGCCGACGCTCGGCTCAGCTACGCGCGGCAAAGCGAGTACGGCGCCAACCCGGTCGCTTACGATGCCGAATACTGGCACGCCGAGCTCGGCCTCCGGCTGCTGGATTTCACGCTGACCGCAGGGCACGAAAGGCTCGGCAGCGACGGTGGCGTCGCCGCGTTCCAGACGCCGCTTGCGACACTGCATGCCTTCAACGGCTGGGCCGACCAGTTCGGGACCACGCCGGCGGACGGGCTGCGCGACAGTTACGCCGCGATCGGCCGCTCATTCGGCGTGCCCTTTCTGCCCGGCCTCAAGGCAGGCCTCACTTACCACCAGTTCAAAAGCGACTTCGGCGGGCTCGATTACGGAAACGAATGGGATGCCTCGGTCGGATTCGAACTCGGCCGGGTCGGGCTGCTGGCGAAATACGCGAACTACCAGGCGGACGAGTTCGCCTCCGACACCGAGAAATTCTGGCTCCAGGCCGAAATCAGCTTCTAACCGGGGAGTTTTCCAAGATGTCCTATCTCGCGCCCAGTGAATTCGTCACCAAGATGGTCGACGCCGGCGAATCCAAGATCTTCATGTCGACCAAGGATACGCTGATCCGCGCCTTCATGGCGGGGGCCACGCTCGCGCTGGGCGCTGCATTCGCGATCTCGGTCACGGTCCAGACCGGTGAGCCCCTGCTAGGTGCCGTTCTGTTCCCTGTAGGGTTCATCATTCTCTACCTGTTCGGTTTCGACCTCCTCACGGGGGTGTTCGTCCTCGCGCCCCTGGCCGTGTTCGACAAGCGGCCGGGCTGCACCTGGCGCGGGGTGCTGCGCAACTGGGGGCTGGTCTTCACCGGCAACTTCGCGGGCGCTCTCATGACCGCAGTGCTGATGGCCATCTATTTCACCTACGGCTTCCAAACCGAGCCGAGCGAGGTCGGCCAGAAGCTGGCCGGGATCGGCGTCGACCGGACGCTCGGCTATGCCGAGTACGGCGCGGCCGGATGGATGACGATCTTCGTGCGCGGCATGCTGTGCAACTGGATGGTCTCGTCCGGCGTGGTCGGCGCAATGGTTTCGACCAACGTGAGCGGCAAAGCGATCGCCATGTGGATGCCGGTCATGCTGTTCTTCTACATGGTCTTCGAACATTCGATCGTGAACATGTTCCTGTTCCCGGTTGCGCTGATGATGGGCGGCGAGTTCTCGGTTCTCGATTACCTCTGGTGGAACGAGATCCCGACCGTGCTGGGCAACCTCGTCGGCGGACTGACCTTCACCGGCCTGACCCTCTACGCCACCCACGTCCGCACGGGCCCCAGCCGCGCGAAGGCTCCGGTGATCCTCGCCCGCGCCGCGTGATGCGCCTGTCCGAAAGGAACCAACGGATGAACGCCCCGACGACTTTCGATCCTGCCAGGCCGGCGTGCGAGAAACTGGTCGTGATCGGCAACGGCATGGCTGGATGCCGCGCCGTCGAAGAGATCCTCGAACGCGACCGGGAGCGGTTCAACGTGGTGATCTTCGGCGCCGAACCGCGGGTGAACTACAACCGCATCATGCTCTCGCCGGTCCTCGCCGGCGAAAAGACCTTCGACGAAATCGTGCTCAACACCGCCGAGTGGTACGCCGAGAACGATATCGAGCTGGTCTCCGGCGACGCGGTCGACCACATCGACCGCGAGCGCAAGACGGTGGTCAGCCGCTCCGGCCGGGTCGAGCCGTACGACAAGCTGCTGATCGCGACCGGCTCCGATCCGTTCATCATCCCCGTGCCGGGCCGCGACCTGCCGGGCGTGGTGACTTTCCGCGACCTCGACGACGTCGATAAGATGCTCGCCGCCGCCGACCAGGGCGGCAACGCAGTGGTAATCGGCGGCGGCCTTCTGGGGCTGGAGGCGGCGCACGGCCTTTCGCTGCGCGGGATGAACGTCACCGTCATCCACCTGATGCCGACGCTGATGGAGCGCCAGCTCGACGAGGCGGCCGGATGGCTGCTGAAGCAGGAGCTTGAACGGCGCGGGCAGACGATCCTGACCGGCGCGGACACCGAGGAAATCGTCGAGAAGGACGGCCACGTCGGCGCCGTGCGGCTGAAGGACGGGCGCGAGGTTCCGGCCGACATCGTCGTCATGGCAGTCGGCATCCGCCCGGCGACGATGCTGGCCAAGACCGGCGGTCTCGAATGCGAGCGCGGCATCATGGTCGACGACCATATGGTCACCTCCGACCCTGACGTGCTCGCGGTCGGCGAATGCGTGCAGCACCGGGGGCAGTGCTACGGCCTGGTCGCCCCGTTGTGGGAGATGTGCCGCGCGCTGGCCGATCACCTCACCGAGCAGCCCAGCGGCTATCGCGGCTCGGTCACTTCGACCAAGCTCAAAGTGTCCGGCATCGACGTGTTCTCCGCCGGCGACTTCTCGGGCGGCGACGAGGGCGAGGACATCGTCATGCGCGACGCCGCGCGCGGCGTGTACAAGCGCCTGGTCCTGAGGGACAACCGCATCGTCGGCGCAGTGCTCTACGGCGATACCGGCGACGGCAACTGGTACTTCGACCTTCTCAGGAAGGAGGAGGACGTATCCGACTTGCGCGAAGGGCTGATCTTCGGCCAGGCCTTCGCGCTCGGCGGAGGCGCCCTCGCGGACCCTAACGCCGCCGTTGCTGCTCTCTCGGACGACGCAGAAATCTGCGGCTGCAACGGCGTGACCAAGGGCAAGGTCGTCCAGTGCATTCTCGGCGGCGCGGCCAGCCTCGATGCGGTGCGCTCGGGCTGCAAGGCCTCGGCAAGCTGCGGATCGTGCACCGGACTGGTCGAAAGCCTGCTGATGCTGACGCTGGGCGACGAAGTCCAGGCCGGCGCCTCGACGATGTGCAAGTGCACCAGCTTCGGCCACGACGACGTGCGCCGCCTGATCCTGGAGAAGGAACTGAAGGCCATCCCGCAGGTCATGCAGGAGCTGCACTGGACCACGCCCGACGGCTGCGCCTCATGCCGCCCCGCGCTCAACTATTACCTGCTGTGCGCCTGGCCCGGCAAGTACGAGGACGACCAGAAGAGCCGCTTCGTCAACGAACGGCTCCACGCCAACATCCAGAAGGATGGGACCTATTCGGTCGTGCCCCGGATGTGGGGCGGGCTCACCACCCCGCAGGAACTGCGCGCCATCGCCGACGTGGTCGAGAAGTTCGATGCGCGGATGGTCAAGGTCACCGGCGGCCAGCGCCTCGACATCTTCGGGATCAGGAAGGAGGACCTGCCGGCGGTCTGGGCCGATCTGGGCGCCGCCGGGATGGTTTCGGGCCATGCCTACGGCAAGAGCCTGCGCACGGTGAAGACCTGCGTCGGCCTGGAATGGTGCCGCTTCGGCACGCAGGATTCGACCGGCCTTGGCGTCAAGCTCGAGCAGATGAGCTGGGGCAGCTGGATGCCGCACAAGTTCAAGATGGCGGTCAGCGGCTGCCCGCGGAACTGCGCCGAGGCGACGATCAAGGATTTCGGCGTGGTCTGCGTCGACAGCGGCTACGAGCTGCACATCGGCGGCAACGGCGGGATCAAGGTCCGCGCCACCGACCTGCTGTGCAAGGTCGCCACCGAGGAAGAGGCGCTGGAGACCTGCGCCGCCTTCATCCAGCTCTACCGCGAGGACGCGCACTACCTCGAACGCACGGCGCCGTGGCTCGAGCGCAAGGGGATCGAGTGGATCAAGGCGCAGATGTTCGATGACCCGGACGCCGTGCGACGACTGGCTGCCCGGTTCCGCCATTCGCAGCAGTTCATGCAGGACGATCCCTGGGCCAAACGCGCGGCTGGTGAACGGCGCGACCTCCACAGTCACCTCGCCACCGTCGTTCCCGCCGGAATGGAGTACGCATAATGGAGGCGACATGGCTCGACCTCGGCCCGATCACGCAGATCGAAGCGGGCATGGCGGCCACGCTGCCGGTAATCGGCGGCGAGGAGATCGCCGTCTTCCACACGATGAGGGGCGAGTTCTACGCCTTGGTCAACAAGTGCCCGCACAGGCAAGGCCCGCTCAGCCAGGGCATCGTCCACGGCGACAGCGTCACTTGCCCGCTGCACAACTGGCGCATCTCGTTGAAAAGCGGCAAGGCCCTTGGCGGCGACGAGGGCTGCGTTCCTACCATACCGCTGAAGATCGACTGCGGCCGGATCTATCTCCTGCGCGAAAGCGTGGTCGGGCAGAAGGCCGCGTGACGCGGCGCTCCGCACGAGCAACAAATCTTCAGCCGGAAGGTTCAGACCATGTCCTCCGGCCGTACCAGACGGTCGAAGTCTTCGGCGGTGACGTGGCCGCTCCGCAGTGCGGCTTCGCGGAGGGTCAGGCCTTCCCGGTGGGCAGTCTTGGCGATCGCGGCCGCTTTGTCGTATCCGATCGCAGGCGCGAGCGCGGTGACGAGCATCAGCGAGTTCTCGACCCCGCGGGCGATGTTCTCCCGCCGGGGCTCCAGCCCTTTCAGCAGGTGCTCGGTGAAGCTCTCTACCGCATCGGCGAGCAGACGCACCGAGCGCAGGAAATTCCACGCCATCATCGGGCGGTAGGTGTTGAGTTCGAACTGCCCCTGGCTTCCGGCGAAGGTCAGGGCGGCCTGATTGCCGAACACCTCGATGCAGACCTGGGTCATCGCCTCGCACTGTGTCGGATTGACCTTGCCCGGCATGATCGAACTGCCCGGCTCGTTCTCCGGCAGCGCGAGCTCACCGAGGCCCGAGCGGGGGCCCGAGCCGAGCAGGCGAATGTCGCTCGCTATCTTGTAGAGGCTCGCCGCCAGAGTGTTGAGCGCCCCATGCGCGAAGAGCAGCGCGTCCTGCGCGGCGAGCGCTTCGAACTTGTTGGGCGCGCTGACGAACGGCAGGCCGGTGATCGCCGCGATCCGCTCCGCAACCTTCTGCGCAAAACCCTCCGGCGCATTGAGCCCGGTACCGACCGCGGTGCCGCCCTGCGCCAGTTCGTGGATACCGGGCAAGGTCGCCTCTAACCGCGCGATCCCGTTCGCGACTTGCGCCGCGTAACCCGAGAACTCCTGCCCCAGCGTCAGCGGAGTCGCGTCCTGCGTGTGCGTGCGGCCGATCTTGACGATATCGGCCCAATCCTTCGCCTGGGTGTCGAGATCGGCCTGCATCGTCCTAAGCGCGGGCAGCAGGCTGCGCACGACCTCCGTCGCGGCGGCGATGTGGATGGCGCTGGGGAAGGTGTCGTTGGACGACTGGCTCTTGTTGACGTGATCGTTCGGGTGGACCGGCGCCTTCGAACCGACCGTGCCGCCGAGCATCTGGATCGCGCGGTTGGCGATCACCTCGTTGGCATTCATGTTCGACTGGGTGCCCGATCCGGTCTGCCACACGACCAGCGGAAACTGGTCGTCGAGTCGGCCGTCGATCACCTCCTGCGCCGCCGCGACGATCGCGTCGGCGAGCTTCGGCTCGAGAATGCCGAGATCGCGGTTCGCCTGCGCCGCGGCGCGCTTGACGGTGCCCAGCGCGCGGATCAGCGGGAGCGGGAGGCGCTCGCCGCCGATGCGGAAGTTCTGCAGGGAGCGCTGCGTCTGCGCGCCCCAGAGGGCATTGGCCGGCACCTCGACCGGGCCCATGGTGTCGGTTTCGGTTCGCGTCTCGCTCATCCGCGCCCACGATAGCTGGCCACGCCCTGATCGGGAACCCACAGACCCTCGGGCGGCGCGCCGCTCTGCCAGAAAACGTCGATCGGAATGCCCCCGCGGGGATACCAGTAGCCGCCGATGCGCAGCCAGTGCGGCTTCATCTCGGCCGCGAGGCGCTGCCCGATGCCGACCGTCACGTCCTCGTGAAAGCCGCAATGGTTGCGGAAGCTGCCGAGGAACAGCTTGAGACTCTTCGACTCGACGATCGTCTCGCCGGGGGCATAGTCGATCACCAGATGCGCGAAGTCCGGCTGGCCGGTCACCGGGCACAGCGAGGTGAATTCCGGCGCCGCGAAACGCACCAGGTACAGCGTGCCCGTGCGCGGGTTGGGGACATAGTCGAGCCGCGCCTCTTCGGGCGAGGCGGGCAGGCTGCTGGCCTGGCCGAGATGCAGCGTGCTAGGTGTGTCGCTCATGCCGCGCATGTGCCCTCATCGCATCGTGCGCACAACCCGCAGGTTTGCCGTTTGCGATTCACAGCCTATTCAGCGCCACCCGGGATTCGGGACGCCTTCGGGATTTATGGACATTCGCACATCAGTTTCGGCCGTCGTTCTGGCCATGGCACTCGCCACACCGTCGCTCGCGCAGCAAACGGGGTCGGCGCGCGACTTCCGGTTGCCGCCCGATCCGGACGCGACGCCGACGCCGGAAGTTCAGGGCCCGGTCGATCCGGAAGCGGCGGTGCGGACGACCCCGCGCGTGATCCCGACCGATACGCCCACGCCCGCTGTAAGCACGCCAACGCCCGCCCCGACGCCGACGCTGACCCTGCCAGCCTCGCGTCCGGCACCGGCACAGTCTGCGCCGGCTGCCACGCCGCGGTCGCAGCCGCAGCGGGAACCGGAACTTGCACCGGCCGCCACCCCCTCGCCATCGCCCACACCGGAAGCAGGTGAGCCCTCCCCCCAGCCGACCACGTTCGCGCCCTCGATTCCGCCCGCGGCCTCCGTTCCCCCGGCGGCGACTGCCCAGCCGCCGGAAAGCGGCAGTTCGATCATGATCTGGCTCGCGGCGCTGATCGCGGCGCTCGGCATCGCCGGCGGGGCGTTCTGGTATCTCCGGCGCAGAGAGGCATTGGCGCCCGTACCGGTCATCGAGCCGCCGCTCGTGCGCCGCGAGACCCCGCCGCCCCAGCCCGACAGGCCGGCACCGACGCCGGCCCCGGCCGGAACCGCCGCGGCCCGCCCCGCGCCTCCCCCGCCGCTGCCCGGAAAGACGCTGGCCGCCCCGGTCACGCTCCATGCGCTGCCCGTCCGGCTGAGCAAGAGCATGATGAATGCGACCTTCGCGTTCCGGCTCGTGCTCGAGAACCAGGGCGCGGAAGGGTGGGAAGGCGTTTCGATCGAGGCCGATCTCGTTACCGCGCACGGGGCGGTGCCGATCGGCGAACAGGTCGCCGATCCCGCCACCGCGCTCGCACCGCTGGGCACACTCGACGCGCTCGAGCCGGGGGATACCCGGGAGCTCGCCCACGAGGTGCGGCTGCCGCTGGGGCAGGTCCGCGCGATCCCGCAGGGCCGCGCCGCGGTCTACGTCCCGCTGCTGCGCGTTCGCCTGACGGCCACGGACAAGCAGCCGATCGCGCGCACTTTCCTGATTGGCCAGCTTCCCGACCGCGAGGGCGGCCGGCTGCGGCCCTTCCGGCTCGACGAAATGCCGCAAAGCTACAACGCGATCGGGCTGCGTCCGCTCGACTGACCCCCTCGACGCAGCGCACCGCCGCCGCTACCCCCTGCGGCATGGACATGCTCGTCTCGACCGCCTGGCTGGCGGACAATCTCGGCACCGTCACCGTGCTCGACGCCAGCAAGCACTTGCCCAGCGCCGGGCGCGATGCGGCGGCCGAATTCGCCGAGGGTCATATTCCCGGCGCGCGGTTTCTCGACCTCGCAACGCTGAACGACGACGCCTCGCCGATCGTGGCCGCGCTGCCGACGGCGGAGCAGTTCGCCCTGCGCCTCGCCGCACTGGGAGTGAAGCCGGGCAGCCGCGTCGTACTCTACGACGACAGCGCGCCGCGCACTGCCGCCCGCGCATGGTTCATCTTCTGCATGTTCGGATGGCGGGACGTCGCTCTGCTCGACGGCCGGCTGGGCAAGTGGCGCGCGGAAGGACGGCCTCTCGAAGCCGGTGCCAGCCGCCCGGTCCCGATCGCTCCCGGCACCTACACCGCCGACCTGCGCCGCGCGCGGGACAAGGCTGCGGTGCTCGCCAACATCGATAGCGGGGCCGACCAGGTGGTCGACGCGCGCGACGCCGGCCGCTTCACCGGCGAAACCGTGGACACCGTCCACAACCTGCCCGGCGGCCACATCCCCGGCGCACGCAATCTCGATTTTCGCATGGTGCTGAACGGGGACGGCAGCTTCAAGCGTAAGGATGAGCTGCGCGCCGCTTTCGCGGAAGCGGGGATCGACCTCGCCCGGCCCGTGGTCTCGAGCTGCGGTAGCGGGGTGACGGCGTCGGTCCTGCTGTTCGCCATGGCCCTGCTCGGCAAGGAGGAGGATACGGCGCTCTACGACGGGAGCTGGAGCGAATGGGGCGCCGATCCGACCGCGCCCAGGGAAATGGGGCCCGCCCGGTGAGCGCTGCGGACGAGAGCCACGGCGCCAACACGCGCCTCGTCGGCGCCGGCCGTCGCGAAGAATGGACCGGCCCCGTGGTCAATCCCCCGGTCTGGCGCGCGAGCACCCACCTCTATCCCAACACCGCCGCGCTCAGGGAAGGCGGCAAGCACAACGCAGACGGCCGGTTCTTCTACGGCCGTCGCGGCGCACCGACGCAGTGGGCGCTGGCCGATGCGCTCACCGAGCTGGAGCACGGCGCGGCGGGCACCGTGCTCTACCCGAGCGGCGTGGCGGCGATCGCCGGCGCGCTGATGGCGGTGCTGCGGCCGGGCGACGTGCTGCTGGTGACCGACAATGCCTACGAGCCGAGCCGGGTCATGGCGAACGGGCTGCTCAAGCGCTTCGGCGTCGAGAGCCGTTTCTTCGACCCGCTCGACGTCGGGGGCTTTGCCGGCCGGTTCTGCGAGCGCACCCGCGCGGTCCTGCTGGAAAGCCCCGGCAGCCTGACGATGGAGGTGTGCGACGTGCCCTCCCTCGCCGCCGTCGCCCGCGAAAAAGGCGCGGTCAGCCTGATCGACAACACCTGGGCCTCCGCGCTGGGTTTCCCCGCGCTCGAACGCGGCTGCGACATCGCAATCATGAGCCTGACCAAGCACGTCGGCGGCCATTCCGACCTGATGATGGGCGCCGCAAGCGCCGGCGAGCGCTGGTACGGGCCCCTGCGCCAGACCGCACAGGCGCTCGGCCAGGTGGTTTCGCCCGACGATGCCTCGCTCGCCCTGCGCGGCCTGCGCACAATGGGCGTGCGGCTGGAGAAATCGGCCGGGAGCGCGCTCGCGATCGCCCGCTGGCTGGCTGGGCGCGAGGAAGTCGCGCAGGTCCTCTGCCCGATGCTGCCGGGCGCGCCGGGACACGACCTCTGGCAACGTGACTTCAACGGCGGCTGCGGCCTGTTCAGCTTCATCCTGAAAGGCCGCAACGCAGCCGCGACCGCGCGCTTCGTCGATGCCCTCACCCTGTTCGGAATCGGCTTCAGCTGGGGCGGCTACGAGAGCCTTGCCCTGCCGATCGATCCTTCCGCGATCCGCACGGACAGTTCGTGGCCTCCAGCCGCCTGGGACGCCGAGGATCGCCGGGGCATCCGCCTCTCGATCGGGCTCGAGGACCCGCAAGACCTGATCCGCGATCTCGAACGCGGATTCGCCGCAATGGAGCGAGAATGAGCACCCCGACCGCCGCACCTGCCGCCCCGACGGCCACGCCCGTTCCCGCCACCTCCCCCACCACGGTGCCCTCGGAAGTCGACGCGGTCGTCGGCGCCGAATCGCTGAAGGATGCCGTGGCGGAGCAGAGCCTGACGATCGGCGAGGCCATCGAATGGCTCGATGCGATGGGCGTCACCATAGGCGACACGCGCATATCGCTGTGGAGCGTCCTCGTCGTGCTGCTGGTGATCCTGGCGGTCTATCTGATGGCTCGCATCGGCGTGTGGATCGCACGCAATGCGATCCACCGGATGACACGCCTCGATGCGACCCAGCGCCTGCTCGCCGAGAAGATCGTGTCGATCGTGATCTGGGCGGTGATGATCCTGATCGGCATCGACATTCTCGGCATAGACCTCACCGCTCTGGCGGTGTTCTCGGGCGCGTTCGGCCTCGCGATCGGCTTCGGCCTGCAGAAGACTTTCGGCAACCTGATTGCGGGGATCATCCTGCTTACCGACCGCTCGATCAAACCGGGGGACGTGATCGCGGTCAGCGACACGTCGGGCAACGAGAGCTTCGGTCAGATCCGCAGGATCGGCATTCGCGCGATCTCGATCATCACCCGCGATCGCAAGGAATACCTGATTCCGAACGAGAACCTGATGATAAATCAGGTGGAGAACTGGTCGTACAGCTCGCGCGACGTGCGGGTGAAGGCGCCGGTCGGTGTCGCCTACGGCAGCGATCTCGACCTGGTGGAGAAACTGCTGCTGGAGGCGGCAGTCGGCACCCCGCGCGTGCTCGAAAACCCGGCGCCCGCGGTGCGCCTGATGGGATTTGGCGACAATTCGATCAACTTCGAGGTCCGGTTCTGGATCAGCGACCCGGAAGAGGGGGTGAACAACGTGCGTTCGGACGTCTTCAAGAACGTGTGGCGCGCGTTCCAGCAGCACGGCGTCGAAATCCCGTTCCCGCAGCGCGACATCAGCCTGAAAAGCAGCGAGCAGTTCGAACAGCTCATCGCGGCGATCTCGCAGCGGACGGCGAAGAGCGAAAGCTAGGCTTGCGTCGCGCCTACCGGCGCTATCAAAACCAATCCTTACCGATGTGACATCCATTCTCGTTGGCGCGTGCGCCTGCCCCCGCGCATCTTGCGCTCATGGAAAATGTCGGAACTGTCTATCTGGTCGGCGCAGGGCCGGGCGATCCTGACCTGCTGACACTCCGCGCCGCTCGTCTGCTCGAGCGCGCGGCGCTGGTCGTGCATGACGGGCTGATCGATCCGGCCGTGCTGACACTGGTGCCACGCGATGCCGAGCTGATCTCGGTGGCGAAGAGCCGCGCGCGCCACACTCTGCCGCAGAAAGACATCTGCGCCCTGCTGGTGCGCGAGGCGCTCGCCGGGCGCGATGTCGTGCGGCTGAAGGGCGGCGATCCGTTCATCTTCGGCCGCGGCGGTGAGGAGGCGGAGGCCTGCCGCGCCGCCGGCGTGCCGGTCGAGGTCGTGCCTGGCATCAGCGCCGCGAACGGCGCGGCGGCCGCCGCGCAGATCGCCCTCACCCACCGCGACGCGGCCAGCGTGGTCAGCTTCGTCGCCGGCCAGTGCAAGGGACTGTCCGATCAGGATTGGGCCGGCCTCGCCGGCAAGGGCCGCACGCTGGTGATCTACATGGGCGTGAAGACCGCGCCGCAGATCGCCGAAAAGCTCATGGCCGACGGCCTCGCGCCGGACATGCCGCTGGCGGTGATCGAAAACGCCTGCCGCGCGGACATGCGCGTGCTGCGCGGCCCGCTCGCCGGCCTCCCCGGACTCGTCGAGCGCGAACGGGTCAAGAGCCCGGCGCTCATCGTCATCGGAGAGGTTGCCGCGCGCGAGGACGCGGCCCTCGCCCAAATCGCGCTGGAGGCGCAGGCATGAAGATTCTTACCGGCAACGACCTCAAGACCGGACACGTCATCTGGTGGGACGGCCAGGGCTGGTCGCTCCACGTCGAGGACGCGGTGGACGCCGGTGACAGGGCCGATGCGATCATCGCGCGCGAGGAAGCCGAGTGCCGGGTCAACGGCGCCTACGCCATCGATGGCGAGAAGACCGCCGATGGCGTGCGTCCCGCCCATATCAAGGACCGCATCCGGGCGCTCGGCCCGACCGTGCGCCCCGACCTCACTCTCAAACCGGCCGACCCCAACGCGGGCAACTGGGTGATCTGATGTACAAGTACGACCAATACGACCAGGCGATGGTCGATGCGCGCGTGGAGGATTTCCGCGACCAGACGCGCCGCCGCCTGGAAGGCAAGATGACGGACGACCAGTTCAAGCCGCTGCGGCTGAAGAACGGTCTCTACCTCCAGCTCCACGCCTACATGCTGCGCGTGGCGATCCCCTATGGCACGCTGAACTCGCGGCAGATGCGCAAGCTCGCGCATATCGCGCGGACCTACGACCGGGGCTACGGCCATTTCACCACCCGGCAGAACATCCAGTACAACTGGATCAAGCTGGAGGACGCGCCCGATATTCTCGCCGAGCTGGCGACGGTCGAGATGCACGCCATCCAGACCAGCGGCGAGAGCATCCGCAACATCTCCGCCGACCAGTATGCCGGCGCCGCGGCCGACGAGATCATCGATCCCCGCCCGTGGGCCGAGATGATCCGGCAGATGACGACGTTCATGCCGGAATTCAGCTACCTGCCGCGCAAGTTCAAGATCGCCGTGATCGCAGCGGAGGCGGACCGCGCCGCCCTGCGCTGGCACGATTGCGCGCTGCGGATCGTGCAGAACGAAGCGGGCGAGATCGGGTTCGAGGTCTTCGCCGGGGGCGGCATGGGCCGCACGCCGTTCATTGCCTACAGGATCCGCGAGTTCCTGCCGACGGATCAGATCCTCTCCTACCTCCAGGCGATCCTGCGGGTGTGGAACCGCAACGCGCGGCGCGACAACATTCACAAGCAGCGGATGAAGATCCTCGTCCACGAGCTGGGCGAGGATGAGTTCCGCCGTCAGGTCGAGGAAGAGTTTCAGCATTTCCTCGCTCTCGGCGAGGATTTCCCGCAGGCCGAGTACGACCGCATCGCCGCCTACTTCGCGCCCCCGCCGTTCGAGACGGATCTCAGCGAAGAGATCGACCGCTCGGACCCGGACTTCGCGCTGTGGGCCGACCATCAGGTCGCCGCGCACAAGGCGCCGGGCTATGCGATCGTCAACATCAGCCTCAAGCCGATCGGTCAGATCCCCGGCGATATTTCCGCCGAGCAGATGGAGCTCGTGGCCGATCTCGCCGAACGCTACAGCTTCGACGAGCTACGGGCGACGCATGCGCAGAACCTCGTCCTGCCGCATGTCCGCAAGCAGGATCTCCATGCCATCTGGACCGCGCTGCACGAAGCCGGTCTGGGTGAGGCGAACCTCGATCTGGTGACCGACATCATCGCCTGCCCGGGGCTCGACTACTGCTCGCTGGCCAACGCCCGTTCGATCCCGGTGGCGCAGAAGATCGCCGAGCGCTTCGCGGACGCCGAGCGCCAGAAGGATCTCGGCGAGCTCAAGATCAAGATCAGCGGCTGCATCAACGCCTGCGGGCACCACCACGCCGGTCACATCGGCATTCTCGGCGTCGATCGGAAGGGCACCGAGAACTATCAGCTCCTGCTCGGCGGCTCGGGCGACGAGGAGACGAGCCAGGCCAAGATCACCGGCCCCGGCTTCGACGAGGCCGGGATCGTCGACGCGGTCGAGCGCGCGGTCGAGCGCTACCGCGAGATCCGCGAGCCGGGCGAGCGGTTCCTCGATACCTACCGCCGCGTCGGAATGGATGGATTCAAGGAGGCGATCTATGGTTGACGATCCACGCGCCGGCGGCCCCGGCGGCGGGCCCGGCACCCTGGAGCCCACCCCGGGCGGCGAGCGCGATTGGCTGCGCTTTCGCGACGATCCCGCGCCGGACGAACCGGTGGTGACGCTCGATACGTTCCTCGATCAGTCGAACGCGAGTTCGGTGCTCATCGAAGCCGGCGACGACGTACGCCGCCTCGCTCCGGTGCTCGACCGGGTGCGGCTGGTCGAGATCGACTTTCCCAAGTTCCGCGATGGGCGCGGCTTTTCCAGCGCGCGCGTTCTGCGCGAGATGGGCTACGAAGGAGAGATCAAGGCGACCGGCGAAGTGCTGGTGGACCTGATCTACTTCATGCGCCGCTGCGGATTCGACAGCTTCGCGCCCCACGTGCCTTTGGACCGGGCCGAGGTGGAAGCCGTGCTCAATCGCTATCCGCACGTCTATCAGCACGCGGCCGACGCCGCGGTTCCGATCTGGCAGCTGCGCCATGGCTGAGGCCGACCCGATCCGCATCAAAGACCGGATCGACACCGCCCCGCGCTTCACGGACGCCGACGCGATCCGGCTCAACCGCATGTTCCGCGGTGCGGACACGGTGGAGATGCTGCGCGCCGTGATCACGGACGGGCTGGTCGGCGAATTGGCCATCGTCTCCAGCTTCGGTGCGGAAAGCGCCGTGCTGCTTCACCTTGTGGCGCAGATCGACCCAGCCCTGCCGGTCCTGTTCCTCGAGACCGGGAAGCATTTCCCCGAAACGCTCGCCTACCGCGACACGCTCGTCGGGCGGCTCGGGCTGACCGGGCTGGTCAACCTGCATCCCGATCCCCAACTCCTCGCCAAGCGCGACGAGACCGGCCTGCGCTGGTCCTACGACCCCGATGGCTGCTGCGAGATCCGCAAGGTCCTCCCGCTCGCCGCCGCCCTGAGCGGGTTCGACGCGACGCTGACGGGGCGCAAGGCGTTCCAGTCGGCAACCCGCGCGAACCTGCCGCGGTTCGAGGTCGATACGTCGGACGCGCAGGGCAGGCTCAAGATCAATCCGCTGATCGACTGGACCGCGGAAGATCTCGCCAATTACATCGCCGAGCACGAACTGCCCCCGCACCCGCTGGTCGAGCAGGGCTATCCCTCGATCGGCTGCAGCCCCTGCACCCACAAGGTCGCCCCGGGAGAAGACCCGCGTTCGGGCCGCTGGAAGGGCTGGGACAAGACCGAGTGCGGCATCCACACTCCGCTTACCAGCGAAGGCGAACTGCCCCCGGGATTCGATCCGGCGTTCTGACCGGCGTCAGAGCCAGCCCTGCTCCCGATACCAGTCCGCCGTGGCCTTGAGGCCCTCACGCGTGGGAATGCGCGGCGCCCACAGCCGCTCCGGCACCTTGCGCGCAGGATCCACCACCCAGTCCGGATAGCACATGTAACTCACCCGGTCGGGCGTGAGCCGGGCGCGGTTGCGCCGCACGGCGCAATCGAGGCGCGAGGCGAGTTCCAGCGTCCCGCGCGAGAGATGCGGCACCCAGGGCCGCCGTCCCACGGCCCAGCCGATGGTGCGCGCGAGCTCGCGATGCGGCCAGCCGCCCTCGCGCCCGTCGTCGGGCTCGTACACCGCGCCGGTGACGCCCTCGCCGCCCGGGATCAGGGCCAGGAGCAGCTCGGCGAGATCGTCGACGTGGATCATCGAGGCGTGGCCCGGCGGAGGCATGGGGACGATCCCGCGGCGCGCGGCGCGGAACAGCTCGAACATGTCCCGGTCGCGCGGCCCGTAGACCGCGGGCGGGCGGACGACCGTCCAGTCGAGCCCGCTGGCGGCGACGATCTTCTCCGCCCGCGCCTTCGACGCGCCGTAGACCGAAAGGTCGGGCCGCCGCGCGGCGAGCGACGAGACGAAGATGAAGCGCGGCACACCTGCCGCCTTGGCGACCTCGATCAGCGCCAGCGTTCCCGCGACGTTGGCGGTCTCGAACGCAGCCGGCTCCAGCGTGCTGGTGAGCCCGGCGATATGGACCACCGCCTCCGCGCCTTCCACCAGCCGCGCGAGCGCCGCCCGGTCAGCCAGGCTGCCGCCGACCCATTGGACGCCCTTGCGCTCGTCCTTAGGCACGGCACGCGCCAGCGCGCGCGCCGAGAGCCCGTGGCGCTCGATCGCATCGAGCATCGCCTGACCGACGAAGCCCGTGCCTCCGGTCAGCGCGAGCGTCACAACAGCACCATGTGGTCGCGGTGGACCACGGCCGCGCGCGGCGCATAGCCGAGCACCGCCGCGTGCTCACCGCTGCGCCGGCCCTTGAGCGCGGCGCATTCGGCGGCACCGTATTCGACGAGACCGTGCGCGATCGCGCGGCCTTGCGGATCACGGACCGCCACGGCGTCGCCGCGCTCGAACGTGCCCTCCACCTCGGTCACACCCGCCGCGAGCAGGCTCCCGCCTTGCGCGAGTGCCGCGGCGCAGCCCGCGTCCACCGTAAGCGCACCCTTCAGGCTCAGCCGTCCGCCCAGCCAGGCCTTGCGCCCGCGGTCGCGGCGCGGCGGCAGGAACAGCGTGCCCGTTCCGGCCTCCAGGGCGCGCGCGATGGGCGCGGTATGCGTGCCGTTGAGGATCGCCAGCGCGATACCGGCACGCCCGGCGATTTCCGCGGCCTGAAGCTTGGACACCATGCCGCCCGAACCGAGGCCGGAGGACGAACCGCCGTCCGCCATGGCGCGCACCGCGTCGTCCACCCCCTCGACCACCGGCACCAGCCGGGCGCCGGCATCGCGCGGATTGCGATCGTAGAGACCGTCCACGTCGGAGAGCAGCAGAATCGCATCCGCCCGCGCCGCCTGCGCCACACGGGCTGCGAGGCGGTCGTTGTCGCCGAAGCGGATTTCCTGCGTCGCCACGCTGTCGTTCTCGTTGACCACCGGCACCGCGCCGTTCTCGAGCAGGCGGGCGAGAGTGGAGGAAGCGTTGAGATAGCGCCGGCGATCCTCGAGATCGTCGAGCGTGAGCAGGAGCTGCGCCGCGGCCAGGCCCTGCGCGCCAAGCTTGTCCGACCACAGCGAAGCGAGCGCGATCTGGCCGACAGAGGCAGCCGCCTGCGCATCGGCGAGATTGCCGCGACCGCCCTTCTCCAGCCCCAGCCGCGCCGCACCGAGCGCGATGGCGCCGGAGCTGACCACGACCACTTCCTGCCCGCCGCGCCGCAGAGCCGCGATCTCACCGGCGATCGAGTCGAGCCAGGTGCGCCTCGGCTGCCCCTCGCCATCCACCAGCAGCGAAGAGCCGATCTTGAGCACGATCCGCGGGCACGTGGCCGCATCCGTCAGGTGGGGAAGCGCGAAGGTGGACATGCAAGGCGCTTAGCCGAGGCTTTTTCCTCCGTCATCCCCGCGCCGACGGGGGTCCAGCCCACTTCTGCGGCGCCTCGGCGAAAGGTCAGCCCAGCGGCGACCAATCGCTGCTCTCGTCAGGTGCGTCTTCCACCTCGCTGCCTCTGGTCTCGGTGGCAGTGCGGTCCGGGAGGTAGCCGAGGATTGCGTCGAGCAGCGCCTCCACGCCCTCCCTCGTCGCGCCGGAAACGCCAAACACTTCGTCGGCACCCGCGGCACGCAGCTCGTCGGTGAACCCGGCAACGAGTTCAGGATCGGCAAGGTCGACCTTGTTGAGCGCAATGAGTTGCGGCTTCTCCGAGAGCCCTTCCCCGTAGGTAGCGAGTTCGGCCTGGACCACGCGCATCGCCTCGGCCGGATCGTTGCCCGCAATGTCGATCAGGTGGATTAGCACCCTGCAGCGTTCGATATGGCCGAGGAACCGGTCGCCGATGCCCGCGCCCTCTGCCGCGCCTGCGATCAGGCCCGGGATGTCGGCGAGCACGAACTCGCGCCCCTTGTGCCGCACCACGCCGAGCTTGGGAATCAGGGTGGTAAACGCGTACTCGCCCACTTTCGCCCCGGCGTTGGTGACCTGGTTGATGAAAGTGCTCTTGCCCGCATTGGGCAGGCCGAGCAGCCCGACGTCGGCGAGCAGCTTCAACCGCAGCCAGACCCACATCTCGTGCCCCGGCTCGCCCGGCTGGTGCTGCCGAGGTGCGCGATTGGTGCTGGTCTTGTAGCTGGCGTTTCCGCGCCCGCCCATCCCGCCTTCGAGGAAGACGAGACGCTGGCCGACTTCGGTGAAGTCTGCGAGCACTTCTTCCTTGTCTTCGGAGAGTATCTGCGTGCCCACGGGCACTTCGATCACGAGATCGGGGGCGGACGCGCCGGTGCGGTCCTTGCCCATGCCGTGCGCGCCGCGCTGCGCCTTGAAGTGCTGGGTGTAGCGGAAGTCGATCAGCGTGTTGAGACCGGCCACCGACTCGAACACGATGTCGCCGCCACGGCCGCCATTACCGCCGTCGGGTCCACCGTACTCGATATATTTCTCGCGCCGGAAGCTGACCGCCCCGGGCCCGCCCGCGCCGGACTTCAGGAATATCTTGGCTTGATCGAGAAAGTGCATGTTTATTTGGCCTCAAGCGCCGGCGGCCGCACCCGCGGCCTTGGCTACCGCGCCATTCGGCGCGACGGCCGGTTGGCCTTTGGCTGCCGCGACAAGCGTCAACAATAGTTCGTTCGCGCTAGTCCGGTCCCGTAGGGACCGCAAGGGCGACCGCCCGCCCGCAGCGCCGCAGGCGCGAGGATATCGCGCGCGCGGATGCGCGTGCGGAATAAAAAACCAGGTTCTGATGAAATCAAAACCTGGTGGAGCCGAGCGGGATCGAACCGCTGACCTCGTCATTGCGAACGACGCGCTCTCCCAACTGAGCTACGGCCCCGTTCCAGGTCTGTCGCAAAGCGGCACGCCCGCTTGGCGAGGGCGCCCCTTAGCGAATGCGCCGCGCACTGCAAAGGGCAAAATCGCAGCGCTTCACTCCCCGCCGGTTCCACTTTCGTCCACCCCTTCCGGGGTAGGTTCGGGAGTCAAGACGATGGTGGGCTGCTGCGCCGCCACGGGGGCACTCGCGTCGGCATCTTCGGGAGCCGGCTGGAGCGTCGGCCCGAAGCCCGGCTGCGCCGTACTCTCGCCCTGAACGACCGGCTGAGAGACCATGCGGACCGGCTGCTGCTGGGTGCCAGGAAGCGTAATCGCCTGGCCCGGCGCCGGCGCCGTATCCATCGGCGGCAGGACCAGCATCCCATCCGCAGCCGGCTGGCTCGCGACACTCGCGCCCGGATCGGACGAGGCGATCGCCTGCACCGTCTCGCCTGTGCCCGGAAGCGCATCCGGGGTCGCGACGGCCGCGCTGCTTACATCGGTGAGCGTGCTGGCAGGAGGCACTGCCGCACTGGTCGAGAGATCGATCGAAGGAGGCGCCTGGACCATCTGATCACCGCTCGTAAGAGCCTCCGATGCAGTTATCGCCGGACCACTCAAGCCGGTGAGCGGGCTGGCCGGAGCCACCGCAGAACTGGGTGACGGATCGAACGACGCGATCGCCTCCACGCTCTGGTCGTTGCCCGGAAGCACGTCCGCCGCTGCGAGCGTGGTGGCCGCCGTCCCTGCGAATGCATTGGCGGGCTGCGGCGGACCGTATTCGGCGTCCCACGAAAGCACTGCCGTGCGGTAGCGCTCGAAGGCGCTGAAGAAGCTCTCGAACACCGCCTCGATCACCGGCAGACTGCGGAGCGCGAAGTTGTCGAGATCGTCCGATTCCACCAGCAGCGAGTCGCGCGCGACCTTCTGCGAGGCGTCGCAGAAGTCGTCCAGCGCCGGGGGCAGCGCGAAGTAGTTGTAGACCTGCGTCATGTAGCGGTCGTAGGCCTCGCGCCCCTCGGAACCGTAGTTCTCGCGGTATTCCTTGAGCAGCGCGTCGTTGGTCTTGTCGAGCTTGCGCTCGTGCCGCTCGAGCAAGGTCTTGTACGCGGGCAGAATGTCCGCGTGTTCGGCGTCCATGCAGTTAAGCGCCGCCACGTTGAGCGCGGACCGCACGTTCCAGGTCGTCTGCGCCGTGGAGATGCCGTAGTTGACGGTGCGCCGAATGCCGTCGGGCCCGACCGGCGGAATGAACATCGAGGTCGTCGCGTTGTCCGGCGGCGTCGGGCGCGGAGGAATAACCTTGACCGGCGGCGGAGGCGGCGGTGGGGGCGGCGGCGGTGGAGGCGGCGTCGCGCAGCCCGCCAACATTGCCATGCCCCCGGCAATCGCCAGCAGCTGAATCCGACCCTTGGTCAGTGCGAACATTACCACGTACCCTCCATTGCCCGCGCCACGATCCCCCATCGCGGATTGCGCTAGCCTTAAGCACTGACCCTAAACGCTGGCAGATGCAAAGAAAATGCCCGAGGCGCATGGAGCGCCCCGGGCACGATGAAACGAGTCCTGCGTGCGATTATTCGCGATTGCCCATGAAGGCGAGCAGGAACTGGAACATGTTGATGAAATCCAGATAGAGGCTCAGCGCCCCGAGCACGATCGCCTTGCCGGCAAAGTCCGTGCCGCGAAGCTGGAAGTACTGCTGCTTCAGCCGCTGCGTGTCGTAGGCGGTCAGGCCCGCGAAGATCAGCACGCCGATGAAGCTGATCGCGTACATCAGCCCGGGCGACTGGAGGAACATGTTGATCACCATCGCGACCAGCAGTCCGATCACACCCATGATCAGGAAGCTGCCGAAGCCGCTGAGGTCCTTCTTGGTGGTGTAGCCGAACAGGCTCAGACCCGCGAAGGCGGCCGCCGTGGCGAAGAACGTCGCCGCGATCGAGGCGCCGGTGTAGACGAGGAAGATCGTCGACAGCGACAGCCCCATCAGGATCGCAAAGCCCCAGAACATCGCCTGGAGGGTGGTCTTGCTGAAGCGGTTGGCGCCGAAGCTCATCGCGAACACGATGGCCAGCGGCGACAGGATCACCAGCCACATGAGCGGGCTGCCAACCATCTGCGCAGCAAGGCCCGATCGGGCCGTCAGCGCCGCCACGATGCCCGTGAGCAGTACGGCCGAGGTCATGTAGTTGTAGATCGACAGCATATGCTGCCTGAGGCCCGCGTCGAAGGTCTCGCCGGTGGCGACCTGGCCGCGATAGCCGGGCGATGCACCGAATCCCGTCTGAGACCGGCGGGGTTCGTTCCAATCAGCCATTGTCTTTCAACTCTCCACTGCCGGCCGCGGAATAGCCGCCGGCTTACGCGATCAATATCTGCGGTTTGAGGAGGATTTTCAAGGTCGATGCGCGGAAATCGAACACGACCCGCGGGTCAACCTCCGCCGAGGGCGCTCAGGCCTCTCCGGCGGCGTCGATCAGCGCACTGGCAAGGGCGTCGCGCGGCGCCTTGTCGCTCCAAAGAACGAACTGGAACGCGGGGTAGAACCGGTCGCATTCGTCGATCGCGGTTTCCACCAGCGCCTGCGCCTGATCCAGGCCCAGCAGCCCGTCTGCACCGAGCATCACGCCATTGCGGTAGACCAGCATGTCGCCCTGCGACCAGATGTCGAAGTGGCCGAGCCAGAGCTGTTCGTTGACCAGCGCCAGCAGCTCGTAGGCGTCGCGCATCTTCTCGCGCGGGACGCGGATGTCCGGCAGGCTGAGCAGTTGCAGCACCCGGTCCTCGTGCCGCCAGATCCCGCGCAACTGGTACTTGCCCCAGCTCCCCTGGATCTCGCCGAGAATTTCCTCTTCCGACAATGACCTGCACGGCCACCCGCGCGCCTCGAACAACGCCGCGAGCATGTCCACGGGTGCCGCGTCGTCGTCCAACATGCCCTTCGCGCCCGTTCTCATAGAGGTTAAGTCCCGGTTAGGAGTAACGAGCCGCTCGATGCAGCGAGAGGGGGCGGCGTGGCAATCGCCACCGCGCTTGCTGCTGGGGAGAACCGCACAAGACTGTTCAAAGCTTGTGCAAAAGCCGCGTATCCGACCTAGCCGAGGGGCACGATCTCCTGCCCTTCCTCGCTGGTGAAGGTAAAGCTGTCGAGCCCGGCTTCGCGCAGCTTGTCGACCGCGTCTTCGGCCGCCTTCTCGCTCTCGAACGGCCCTGCAAGGAGGCGGTTTGCCTCGACCCAAGGCGTCGTCATCGGTTTGAAATCGCCAAGAATTTCGGGCGCCTTCCGGCTGATTCGGCGCCAGTCGTACCTGAATGCGGAAAGATCGCGCCCGGTTGCAACCTGGACCCAGAAGCGACTTGGATGCGCCGGCGGCTTGGGCTTGGCGGGCGGCTTCTCCGTCACCTCGCGCGGGGGTTCGATCAAGGTGATGTCGACCGCGCCGGTCGATCGCGCGAAGGAGGGCTCGGGGCCGAGCTTGAATCCGGCGAAGGCGTCCGCGACGCTGGCCGGAGGAGGATCGTTCGCGGCTGGAGCGCTGCTCGCCGCCACAGGCGTGCTCGCCGCGACGGTCGAGAGATCGAAACCGGGCGCGGGCACCGGCGTAGCCGCCAAGGCGACCTGCGCCGACGCCGGCACGACCTGCTGCGGCGCTTGCGCCACCTGCTGAGGAGCCGGGGCCACCTGCTGAACCGTCTGCTGCGGCGCCTGAGCTACTTGCTGAACCATCTGCTGCGGAGCTTGCGCCACCTGCTCCGGCTGGGCGGGCGGCAGCTCGGCCGGGGCCGCACTTGCCGTTCGGGCGGGCTGCGGCTCGGGCTCGGGCACTTCCTGCACGACCGGCCGCGAAACCATGGTCTGCGGCGCCGCGCGCGTCGGCGTGTCGGCCGCGCTCGTCACCTGCTGCGCAGGTTGTTCCGCCGCAGCGCGAGATCCGAGCGGCTCTCCCGTGGGCGCGAGCCGGGTGTCCGCACCGGCCGTGGCCGGCGCACCGCCGGAATACTGCGCTATGCGGGGATCGTCGCGGCCGATCTGCGCGGCCCGCGGAAAGACGCCGAGGTTGGCAGCAGCCGCCTGCTGCGCCTTGGTCAGGCGCCGCATGTAGCGCAGATAGGGCGCGATCCGCGCCGAAAGATCGCGCGGCATGACCGTCTCGGCGATCGCGACCGCTTCCTCCTCCTCGCCGAGAATTGCGAGCCCGAAAGCGCGCGTGCGGAACCCCGCGTAGTCCTCACGCGCGAGCTGCGGGTACAGCGTCGCCTCGAAACCCCTGCTGTCGCCTGCGATGGCCTGGCTGATGGCGAGGCGGCGGACGGTCTCGTCGTCCTGCTCGGTCGCGAGCGCTTGGCGGTACTGTACCTGCGCCGCGGCATTGTCGCCGACGAGGTCGTAGGCAAGTCCCCGCGCGCTCGCGAGAGTGGTCGTCGAGACGCCGGCACGTTCGGCCTCCGCGAACAGGCGAAGCGCCTCGATCGGCCGTCCGGAGCGGACGAAGGCACCGGCAAGCCCCAATTTGACCCGCGCGTTCTGGGGCGAAAGTTCCTGCGCGCGGCCGAAGAACCCGATGGCAGCGTCGATATCGTTGAGGTCGAGCGACGCGTTGCCCGCGTCGATCAGCGCGTCGACGTCGCGCGCGTTGCGGGCGAGACGGCGGAGCGCATCGCCCAGATCGCTGACGCTCGGTGGCGGCAGCGGCTGGACGACCGCGCGCGACACCGGCCCGTCGTCCTGCGCAGCGGCTGGCGCCGCTCCGGCGAAAACCGCGATCGCGGTCGCTCCAGACAGGATATGGCCGAGATTTCTTCGCATAGCGATGGCGACCGGCCATAGTCGCCCACGGCTCACCTTCATAGAGTGGCTATCGCACACGGCAGTTGAACCGTTGCGAAACGAAGCCCGGGCGCCTGCTTACTGGTTGTTCTGGCGGCCGAGGAAGCGCGGGATGTTGAGCGAGCTGCCGTCATCCTCGTCGTCCCGGTTCTCGTCGCGCGCCTGATTCTTCGCCTCCTTGTCGGCCGAGCCGCGCGAAAGATTGGCCATGCGTTCGAACAGGGTCGAACCGCCGCTGGAACCGCCCTCATCACCGCTCACGAGCCCGCGGCGGCGACCGATGCCGGGGCCGACGTCGACGCGCGGCTGAACCGGGCGGTTCTCCTCCGCGAGGCGGTCGGCATCGAGCAGAAGCTCGTCTTGCCGGGCCGACTCGCGCCCGGCGCTACCCGGCGCTTCGGAGGTCAGATCGAGCGGTTCCTTGCGCGGACGCTGATCGCCCTGCGCCGGCTCCGGCTGGGCGAAGCCGCGATCGGCACCCACGACCGCATGGTCGGAATCGTCGGCGGGTTCGGCCAGGCCTTCGCCGGTCGCACCGTTGCCGCGCGATTCGGCGATCTCGCTTCGCAGGCCGGCCAGCGGATCGACCACGCCCTCGGCGTCAGCCTGATCCTCGTCCTCATGATCGGCCGGGGCATAGGAGACCGGCTCGCGGCTCGGCGCGGGGGCCTTCTCTTCCTCGTATTCGCTCTCGCTCGGTAGTTCGAGCACCGGACGCTTCGGCGCGCGGCTGGCGGCCATCGGCATCGGACGGCTTTCCGTGCTGGCTTCCGCGTTGGCATCGATCCCGGTGGCTACCACCGACACGCGAATCTTGCCTTCGAGATCGGCGTTGAAGGCCGAGCCCCAGATGATGTTCGCGTCCTCGTCCACCAGTTCGCGGATGTGATTGGCGGCCTCGTCGACCTCGAGCAGCTTCATGTCCTCGCCGCCGATGATCGAGATGATCACGCCCTTGGCGCCCTGCATCGAAACGCCTTCGAGCAGCGGATTGGCGATCGCGCGCTCGGCCGCTTCGAGCGCGCGGTTCTCGCCCTCGCCCTCGCCCGTGCCCATCATCGCCTTGCCGGCTTCCTGCATCACCGATTCGATATCGGCGAAGTCGAGGTTGATGAGGCCGGGCATGACCATGAGGTCGGTGATCGAGCGGACGCCCTGCTGCAGCACTTCGTCCGCGAGCTGGAAGGCTTCCTTGAAGGTCGTTTCCGCCTTGGCGATCAGGAACAGGTTCTGGTTGGGAATGACGATGAGCGTGTCGACATGCTTCTGCAGCTCGACGATTCCCGCCTCGGCCGCGCGCATGCGGCGGGTGCCCTCGAACAGGAACGGCTTGGTCACCACGCCCACGGTCAGCACGCCCTTGCGGCGCGCGAGCTCTGCGATGACCGGCGCCGCGCCCGTGCCCGTGCCGCCGCCCATGCCCGCGGCGATGAAGCACATGTTCGCGCCGTCGAGCGCGTGCTCGATCTCGCTCACGGTTTCTTCGGCCGCGGCCTTGCCCACTTCGGGCCGGGCGCCGGCGCCGAGGCCGCCGGTGATTTCCGGCCCGAGCTGGATACGCGTGGGTGCGGGCGAATTGCTGAGCACCTGCGCATCCGTGTTGGCGACGATGAACTCGACCCCCTCGATCTGCGCGGCCATCATGTTGGCGATGGCGTTTCCGCCCGCGCCACCCACGCCGATCACCGCAATGCGGGGGCGCAGGTCTTCGGATGCTGCGGGGCCGATATTGATGCTCATGGGGTGTCGCTCCAAGGGGTAGTATGCGCGAAGGTTTCTGGCCACACAGTTTGGCACAAAGCGAATCCCTGTTGCATAGGGCGCAATCGCTTATCCACAGTGGTTAACCGCCCGGCGTTCATATCAAAAATAGTCCCGCACGGCACGGGCCACGCGGTTGACGAGCCCCAGACCGGTATAGCGCATGGTCGGCTGATAGCTCGGACCGACCGAGCGAATGTCGATCGGGTCGTCCGCGGCATAGAGGCACAGCCCCGCGAGCGTCGCGAAGCCTGCGGTGGAGTGTGCCTCCGGCAAGCCACGCAGCGCCGGCGGCTTGCCGATACGCACCGGACGGCCAAGCGCGCTCTGCGCGAATTCCGCGATTCCGGCGAGCTCGGCGCCGCCGCCGGTAAGCACGACCTGGCTTCCGCGCGATCCGGAAAAGCCCATCGCCTTGAGCGCCTTGCCGACCTCGTCCGTGAGCCGGGCGAGCTGTTCGGTGACCACGGACACGAGTTCGGCGCGCGGGATCCGGTTCGCCTCACTGCCGCCGGCGGCCGCGGAATCGTCCGCACCGTCGCCCGGCCCGTTCACCGGGATCATCTCGCGGTGGTCGGTCGGGCTGGCGATCGCCGAACCGGCCACGCACTTGAGCCGCTCGGCCTGGAAGCGGCGGACGCCGAAGCTTGATGCGATCGCGTCGGTGATGTCCGCGCTGCCGAACGGGATCGCCTTGAGGCCGAGCAGCATACCGCCCGCGTAGAGCGAGACGTTCGTCACTTCGCCGCCGATCTCGATCAGCGCGGTGCCGAGCTCGCGCTCTTCGGGCGTGAGGCACGAATACCCGGCCGCGATCGGCGCCGCGACCACCGCCTCCACGTCGAGGTGCGCGTTCTGGACCGCTTCAATCAGATTCCGCACCGGCGCCCCGTCGGCGAGCATCACGTGGATATCGACCCCGAGCCGTTCGGCATGAAGCCCCTTGGGATTGGCGACGCCGTGCGCGCCGTCGAGCGTGTAGTGCGCTGGCTGCGCATGGAGCACCATGCGCCCGTCGGGCTGGATGCTCTCGCGCGCGGCGACGAGCAGGTGCTCGATATCCTCTTCCTCGATCCGCCGGCCGCCGATGTCGATCTCGACTTTCGCGACCTGGCTCCCGAGCCCCGCCCCGGCACAGCCGATCCAGACGCTCGAGATGCTCGCCCCGGCGTTCTTCTCGGCGCGCTCGACCGCGTCGCGGATGGCATATGTCGCGGCTGCCATGTCGGTGACGTAGCCGCGCTTGATGCCCTGGCTCGCGCGGTGGCCGGAACCGAGCACGATCATCTCGCCGGTTTCCGACAGGCCCATGATCATCGCCGAAATGCGGAACGAGCCGACGTTGACCGCCCCGAAGACCTTGCCGATGCGCGGCATGCCCATCACTCGCCCCCCTTCGCTTCGAGCGTCTGCGCCGCGCGGCCCGGAATGCGCATGTAGATGCGATCAGGGGCGCGCATGTCGAACGTCGCGACTTTGCCGCCGAGCAGGCGGTTGACGCCATCGAGCCGCGCGAAGGCGACCAGCGCGCCGGCAGACTGATCCTCGCCCTGCGGCAGCGCGAGGATCTGCCCAGTGTCGAACGTAAGATTCCAGCGCCGGTTGCCGACCCATTCGGCTTCCTTCACTTGCGGCTCCAGCGCGGGCGCGGCGGCCAGCAGGTCGGACAGGGTCTGGACCTGGTTCCTGGCCCCGGGGCCGGCAATGACCAGCATGCCCTTGGCATGGGTGGGCGAGATCGGCTCGAGCTCCGCCCCGGTCGGATCGATCAGCATCAGGCGGCCCGGCTTGCGCAGCACCGCATGCGGCGTGCGTTCCACCACATCGATCACGAGACTGTCGGGCAACTGGCGCGATACGCGCGCATCCTCGACCCACGGCAGTTCGAGCAGCTCGGCGCGCAGCGCCTCCAGATCGACCAGCGGCATGGGCATGTCGCGCTGCGCCAGCGCGCGTTCGTAGACCTTGAGCTCGTTCATCCGGTCGACGCCGGTCACCTTGACGCGGCGGACCTCGAACCCGGCATCGGATGCGAGCAGCGCCACTTGCTGCTGGGCCATGGCGGGCACGCCGGCGAGATTGGCGACGAACAGCGCCAGCGCGATCGCGCCGCCGAAGATGAGCGCCAGAAAGATGCGGTGAAGCTGCTCCTCGGTGAAGGGCAGCACGGCCATCAGCTTGTCGAGCAGCGAACCGGTCTTCGCCCGCGCCCGCCGGGCAGTCTGCGCGCGCCCCTTGGCCGCGGCAGAGCGCCGCACGCCCTTCGTCGCCTTGCGGCTAACCGTCGCCATCGCCCTCTCCCCCCGCGTCGTGCCCGCCCCCTGCAATCGCATTGGCGACGATCGCCTCGACGAGATCCTCGTAGCTCATTCCGCAGTGCCGCGCCTGCTCGGGCACCAGGCTGAGCGGTGTCATGCCGGGCTGGGTATTGGTTTCGAGCACGAACAGCCCGTCCTCGCCCTGCTCGTCGTCCCAGCGAAAATCGGTGCGGCTGCAGCCCTTGCACCCGAGCACGCGGTGCGCGCGCACGGCGATGTCCATGCACAGACGCGCGATGTGCTCCGGGACCTGCGCCGGGCAGATATGTTCGGTCAGCCCGTCGGTGTATTTCGCATCGAAGTCGTAGAAGCCCGACTTGGGCACGAGTTCGGTCACGGTCAGCGCGCGCGGGCCGTCTGCCTCGTCGATCACCGCGACGGTCAGCTCGCGGCCGCGGATATACGGCTCGGCCAGCAGGTGGTCGAACTCCTGCCAGGGGCCCTTCGCCGCGCGGGCGATGGGATTGCCGTAGTTCCCGCCTTCGGTGACGATGGCGACGCCGACGGAGCTGCCCTCGTTGACCGGCTTCAGCACGTAGGGCCGCGGCAGCGGGTCGCGTTCGTAGAGGCTCTCGCTCTCGACGATGCGCCCGCCCGGCATCGGGATGCCGTGCGGCACGAGCGCCTGCTTGGTCAACTCCTTGTCGATCGCGATGACCGAGGTAGCGAGGCCCGAATGGGTATAGGGCACGCCCATCAGGTCGAGCATGCCCTGCACGGTGCCGTCTTCCCCCGGCACGCCGTGGAGCGCGTTGAACACGACGTCGGGCGCCGCTTCGGCAATGCGGGCGGCGACCTGGCGGTCCATGTCGATCCGGGTCACCCGGTGGCCGCGCGCTTCCAGCGCCTTGGCGACGCCCTCCCCGCTCATCAGCGAGACCGGCCGCTCGTGGGCCCAACCGCCCATCAGGACGACTATGTGGTACTTCTGCATATCGCTCACGGCCGGCCCACCCGCTGGATCTCCCATTCGAGCATCACGCCCGAATCCGCGTAGACGCGCCGCCGCACTTCTTCGCCCAGCCCTTCGATGTCCGAGCTCGTGGCGTCGCCGGTGTTGATCAGGAAATTGGCGTGCTTCTCGCTCACCTGCGCCCCGCCCATCCTGAGGCCGCGGCAACCGGCGGCATCGATCAGGCGCCAGGCCTTGTCCCCTTCGGGGTTCTTGAACGTCGAGCCGCCGGTCTTGGTGCGCAGCGGCTGCGATTCCTCGCGCGCTCTGGCGATGCGGTCCATCTCCGCGCCGATCTGGGCCGGATCGCCCCGATTGCCCCGGAGGCGCGCGGCGACAACGACGGCGCCTTCGGGTAGCGCTGAGTGCCGGTAGGTATAGCGTAGGTCCGCGGCGGGCAGGCGGACCAGTTCGCCGCCTGGCATCACCACATCGCAGTCGATCAGAACGTCCGCCACTTCGCGCCCGTAAGCGCCGCCGTTCATGCGGACGAAGCCGCCAACCGTGCCCGGGATGCCACGCAGGAACTCGAGCCCGGCAATGCCAGCGTCGCGCGCCGTGGAGGACACGAGAATGCCGCTCGCGCCCCCACCGCATTCTAGCACGCGATCGTCCCTCACCGCGACTTTGGCGAAAGTCTTCCCCAGCCGCACGACCACGCCCGGCACCCCGCCGTCGCGCACGATCATGTTGGAGCCGAGGCCGAGCGCAATGATCGGCAGATCGCCTTCGAGCCGGAGCAGGAATTCGCGCAAGTCGTCGAGATCGGCGGGTTCGAACAGCCAGTCGGCCGCCCCGCCTGTCTTGAACCAGACGAGCTTGGCGAGCGGTGCGCGCGGCGTCAGCGTGCCGCGAATGCCTTCGGCCGAGACGGGTCCTGCGACGGCACCTTCCACCGCACAGTCCGGCGCCATGCCGTCGTCGAGTTCGGCCCAGTCGAACTGGTCCATCGTCATGCCGCGCGCTCCCGGCTGACTGCGTCAGCGAGGCCCGCAGCCCATTTGGTGATGTCGCCTGCGCCGAGGCAGACGACCACATCGCCTTCTTCGATTTCGCCCGCCAGCGCGCGTGCAAGTTCGGCCTGGTCGTTGATCGTGGTTGCCGCACGATGGCCGCGGGATTTCAGACCGGCGACCAGCGCGTCGGAATCGATACCCGCCACCGGCTCCTCGCCCGCGGCATAGACCGGGGTGACGTAGACCTGATCGGCGTCGTTGAAGCAGTTCTGGAAGTCGTCCATCAGATCGCCGAGCCGCGAATAGCGATGCGGCTGCATGACCGCGATCACCCGCCCCTCCGGATGGCCGGACACACTCTCGCGCGCCGCGGCCAGCACGGCCCGAATTTCGACCGGATGGTGCGCGTAGTCGTCGATGACGATGGCGCCCGCGACCTCGCCCACTTTGGTGAAGCGCCGCCGCACCCCGCCGAACTGACCGAAGCCGTTGCAGATCGTCTCGTCCGAACAGCCCATCTCGATCGCCACCGCGATCGCGGCGAGCGCGTTCTGAACGTTGTGCCGTCCGGGCATCGGCAGGCGGACGCATTCGATCCTGCGGTCTCCGTCGTGGCGCTGGCGCACGACCACGTCGAATTCGTTTCCGCCGGGCACCGGCCGCACGTTTACCGCGCAGACATCGGCCTGGAGCGAGAAGCCGTAGGTCACCACGCGCCGGTCGCGGACTTTGCCGATCACCCCCTGGACCTCGGGATGGTCGATGCATAGGATCGCCGCGCCGTAGAACGGCACGTTGTGGATGAACTCGATGAAGGCGTCCTTCACCCCGTCGAAGTCGCCGTAATGGTCGAGATGCTCGGGATCGATGTTGGTGACGACCGCGATCGTCCCGTCGAGCCGCAGGAAGCTGCCGTCGCTCTCGTCGGCCTCGACCACCATCCAGTCGCTGTCGCCGAGGCGCGCGTTCGAGCCGTACTGCTCGATGATCCCGCCGTTGATGACCGTCGGATCGACCCCGCCTGCATCGAGCAACGCGGCAATCATACTGGTCGTGGTCGTCTTGCCGTGCGTGCCGGCCACCGCGACGGTGTTCTTGAGCCGCATCAACTCGGCGAGCATCTCCGCGCGGCGAACGACGGGGATGCGTTGCTCGAGCGCCGCGACGACTTCCGGGTTGGTGCGCCGAACCGCCGTGGAGGTGACGACCACGGCAACGCCCTCGACGTTCTCCGCCGCATGGCCGATCGCCACGTCGATCCCGCGCGCGCGCAGCCGCTCGACGCTCGTGCTCTCGGCGATGTCCGAGCCCTGCACGCTATAGCCGAGGTTGTGCATGACTTCGGCAATGCCGGACATGCCGATCCCGCCGATCCCGACGAAGTGGATCGTCCCGATATCGGTCGCGACGCCTTTCATGCCGCGCCCTGCCCGGCTGTTACGCCTTGCGTCGCCCCCCGCGGCTTGTCTGCGCCGACGCGGATCACGTCCATCATCTCGGCCCCGCCGAAGCTCTCGACGAGATCGGCAAGATCCTTCACCGCGTCGGGCCGGCCGCAGTTCCATGCGGCGTGCGCTGCGTTCGCGAGCGACTGCGGGTGCTGGGCGAGAGCCTGGATCTGCTTGGCCAGTTCCTTGGGCGTGAACCGTTCCTGCCGGATCATCCGCGCACCGCCCGCCTTGGTCAGCTCGCGGGTGTTGGCGGCCTGGTGGTCGTCGGTCGCGATCGGCAGCGGGATCAGGATCGCAGGGCGCCCGACGGCGGTCAGCTCTGCGATGGTCGAAGCACCCGCGCGGCCGATGAACAGGTGCGCATCGGCGAGACGCGTGGCCATGTCCTCGAAATAGGTGCCGAGCTCGGCGGGAATGTCGTGGCTGCGGTAGCGCTCGCGCACCGCGTCGATGTCCTCGGCGCGGCATTGCTGGGTGATCTGGAGCCGCTGGCGCAGCGCCGGGGGCAACATGGCGAGCCCGTCGGGCACGATCTCCGACAGCACGCGAGCGCCCTGGCTGCCGCCGGTTACCAGCACGCGGAGCAGGCCATCTTCGCTCAAGGGCGGAAACGGCTCCTTCCGCAGTTGCAGCACTTCAGCGCGGACCGGGTTGCCGACGAGATGGACTTTCTCCACGTGCTTCGGCTTCAGCCGGGCGATATCGGGATAGGCGGTCGCGATCGCCTGCACGCGCCCGCTAAGCATGCGGTTGACCCGGCCCAGGACGGCGTTCTGCTCATGCACCAGGCTCGGTATGCCCGCAGAGGTCGAGGCGAGCAGCGCCGGCAGGGCAGGATAGCCGCCGAACCCGACCACCGCACTCGGCTCGAAAGTCTCGAACAGGCGGAGCGCCATCTTGCGGCCTTCCAGCACGGCGCGCGCGCCTTTCAACCAGGTGAGCGGGTTCTTGCCGAAGCGCCCGGCGGGCAGAACATGCGCCGGCAGGAACGACGGTTTGCCCGGGATCGCCGCGCCCCGTTCGTCGGTGACCAGCGCAACGTGGTGCCCGCGCCGCTCGAGCTCGGTCGCGAGCGCGAAGGCAGGGATCAGGTGCCCGCCGGTGCCGCCGGCGGCGAGGACGTAGTGGCGGTTCGCGCCGGTCATGCCTGCGCCTCCCGCCCGAACAGCCGATGCCAGAGGCCCGGCGAATTGCGCCTGAGGAACGGATTGCGCCGCGTGATCGCGAGCAGGAGCCCGACCGTGAGGCACACCGCGATGGTCGAGGAGCCGCCGTAGGACACCAACGGCAGCGTCATCCCCTTCGAAGGCGCGAGCTGGAGATTCACGAGGATATTGATGAACGCCTGGCCGCCGATCAGCACCGCGAGCCCCGATCCGGCAAGCAGGGTGAACAGGTCCTCCTCGTCCACCAGGCGCACGAGCACGCGTACGATGATCGCGAGGTAGAGCAGCACGATAAGCCCGCAGACGAGCAGGCCGAATTCCTCCCCGATGACGGAGAAGATGTAGTCGGTGTGAGCTTCGGGCAGGCTCATCTTGCGCACCCCGAGCCACAGTCCGCTTCCCGTCCATCCGCCCGCGAGCAACGTGCGTTCGGCCAGGTCGACTTGATCGTAGGCCGTGCCGCCCGCGAAGAAGTCGTTGATGCGGTTCCGGCCGTTCTCGTAGAACAGGTAGGTCATACAGGAGACAACGACGCCCGCGCCGAGCACCAGGCCGAGGCGCTGCGTCGACACGCCCGACAGGATCACCAGCGCGAACCAAACGCCGGCGAAGAGCACTGTGTCGCCGAGATTGGGCTGGAGCATCAGCAGCATACCGACCGCGCCCATTATGCCGGTGGCGATGGGGATCACCGGCAGGTTCGGATCGCGGGCGCGCCAGGAGATCACCCAGGCGAGCGCTATGGCGAAAGCAGGCTTGAGAAACTCGGACGGCTGGAACGAGAAGCCGAGGTCGATCCAGCGCTTCGCGCCGTTCACCTCATTGCCGACGATCGGGACGAGCATCAGCAGGGCGAACATCACGGCGAACAGCATGATGCCCGCGCGGCGCGCGTTCTCGCGTGAGAGCATCGCCGCGCCGAACATCACCGCGAGGCCGACGATCTGCCAGCGCAGGTGCGCCCAGTAGAAGTAGAGGTCCGGCAGTGTCTCCTTGGCGGTCGAGAGGCGGTTCGCGCTCGCAGGGGATGCCGCCGCGACGGCGGCAGTGCCGACCGCCATCAGCGCTAGGATCAGGAACAGCAGCACGCGGTCGATCTCGCGCCACCAGATCTTCAGCTCCGCGCGCCGCGTGCTGCGGTAGCGGTCGGGCCGCGGGGCACGCTCGCCGGTGCGGGGGATATAGGGCGGGCTCGTGGTCATGCCGCCGACTTCCCGGCGAAGCAGTCGATGGGCGGGCTCGGCTCGCCGATCAGCATGGCGACGAGTTCGCGAAAGTATTCGCCGCGCTTCTCGTAATCGCGGAACTGATCGAAACTTGCGCAAGCGGGCGATAGCAGGACGACATCGCCCGGCCCCGCTGCGGCCATGGCGAGGCGGAGCGCCTGGCACATCAGTTCCGCCTTCTCGACACGCACCCGGCCTTCCAGCAGCTCCGCGAAGCGCGGGCCGGCCTCGCCGATCGTGTATGCAGCCGCGACGTTGCCGATGAACGCCTCGCATTCGCCCAGCCCGTCTTCCTTGGGCAGACCGCCGACAATCCAGTGAATGCGCGGACGCGGACTGGGCGGATAGGCGGCGAGCGCGGGCGCGGCCGAGGCGGGATTGGTCGCCTTGCTGTCGTTGACGAACAGGACGCCGCGATGGTTGGCGACGACTTCCATTCGGTGCGGCAAGCCGCGGAAGCTCGCCATGGCGGCGAGGACCGCCGCGCGCGGCACGCCCAGCTCCTCGCACAGCGCGGCGGCGATCGCCGCATTCTCGAGGTTGTGTGGTCCCTGTAGCGCCGGCCAACCCGCCTGATCCCCGGCGAGTGCGGCCCGATCCGCGCAGACCACACGGCCCGCCGCCCGTCGGGCCTGCTCGGCGGCGAAAATCGCCTTGGTCGGATCGTCCGCGCAGCCGAACACGGCGAACTGGTCAGCCGCCTGCATCGCGAAGAGGCGCGCCTTGGACGCCGCGTAAGCCGGGAAATCGCCGTAGCGATCGAGATGGTCCGGCGTGACATTGCCCAGCGCCGCGGCATCGCAAGCGAGCGAGCGGGTGAGATCGATCTGATAGCTCGACAGCTCCAGCACATAGACGCCGCCTTCGGGCAGCGGCTCCTGCGCGAGGATCGGGAGACCGATGTTGCCGCCCATGCGCGCAGGCACGCCGGCGCTTTCGAGGATGTGATGGACGAGCGCGGTCGTTGTCGACTTGCCGTTGGTGCCCGTGATGCCCACCACCTTGTGGGAGGGAAGCGCTCCCCGGGCGAGCGCGAAGAGCTCGATATCGCCGATCACCGGCACGCCGAAGCGCGCCGCCCGTTCGGCGATCGGGTGGGTATTGAGCGGCACGCCGGGCGAGACGACCACGCCGTCGACGCCGGTAAGGTCGATCTCCAGCGGATCGGCGAGCCGGGCCCGGCTGCCGACCTTGTCGCGCGCCACGTCCTGCCGGTCCCACGCGACGACCTCCGCCCCGCTGGCAAGCAGGGTGTCGACCGCGGCCAGGCCCGACCGGGCGAGGCCGAGGACCGCGTAGCGTTTACCGCAGAAGGCGCCCGAAACGATCATCGCAGCTTCAGCGTCGCCAGGCCCATCAGCGCGAGCACGATGGCGATGATCCAGAAGCGGATCACGACTTTGCTCTCGCTCCAGCCGAGCTGTTCGAAATGGTGATGAATCGGGGCCATGCGGAAAATCCGTTTGCCCGTACGCTTGAACCAGAAAACCTGAATGATCACAGAAAGCGCCTCGACCACGAACAGGCCGCCGACGATGGCGAGCACGATCTCGTGATGCGCCGCAACCGCGATCGCGCCCAGCGCGCCGCCCAACGCAAGGCTGCCGGTGTCGCCCATGAACACAGCGGCAGGGGGGGCATTGAACCACAGGAAGGCGAGCCCCGCCCCCATGATCGCGGCGCAGAAGATCGCCAGCTCACCCGCCCCCGGCACGTGCGGAATGCCGAGGTACTGCGAATAGTCGACGCGGCCGACGAGGTAGACGATCAGCGCGAACGTGCCGGCGGCGATGATCACCGGCATGATCGCCAAGCCGTCGAGCCCGTCGGTGAGGTTCACCGCATTGCCCGCGCCGACGATCACGACCGCCGCGAAGACGTAGTAGAACCAGCCGAGCTCGAACCCGAGATCGTTGAAGAACGGCACGTAGAGGAACGTGTTGATCTGGCTCACCACGATCCACGAGGCCACGCCTGCGACGATGAACTCGAGCAGCAGCCGGACCTTGCCCGATACGCCGTGATGACTCGACTTGGAGATCTTGTCATAATCGTCGAGGAAGCCGATCACGCCGAACCCGACGGTCACCGCGAGGCAGGCCCAGACGAACGGGTTCTTGAGATCCATCCACAGCAGCATCGAGATCACGAGCGAGACGAGGATCATCAGCCCGCCCATCGTGGGCGTACCGCGCTTGGCGAGATGCGTCTGCGGCCCATCCTCGCGGATCGGCTGGCCCTTCCCCTGGCGCACGCGCAGCATGTTGATGAAGCGCGGCCCGATGAGCAGGCCGATCAGCAGCGCCGTCATCAGTGTCGCGCCGGCGCGGAACGTCTGATAACGGACGAGGTTGAGGGCGCCTTCGAAACCCAGCCACTCGGCGAAGAGGTATAGCATTCAGCCGTCCCGGCCGCCGTGATCCCTGGCGGCGAAATGAGTCACTAGCCTGCCGAGACCAACCGAGTTGGAACCCTTGACGAGGATCGCATCGCCAGCGGCGATACCGAATTCCTCGAGCGCCGCGATCGCTTCGGCAGGCCCATCGCAATGCGCGAACGTCAGCCCGCCCGCAAGCGCACCGCCTGCGCCTTTCCCCAAGTCCCGTGCAAGCGCGCGCATTTCGTCGCCTACCAGCACCGCGTGGTCGACTTTCGCTTCGGCAAGCGGTTCCGCAAGCTGCGCGTGGTAAGCGGCGGAGAAGTCGCCGAGCTCCTTCATGCTGCCGAGCACGGCGATCCGGCGCGAGGCGGGCGTCTGGCCGAGCTGGCGCAGCGTCGCGCGCACCGAGGTGGGATTGGCGTTGTAGCTTTCGTCGATCAGCAGTGCGCGGCCGCCGATCGCAGCGATGCGGTGGCGTGCGCCGCGACCCTTGAGGCCGCCCATCTCGGCCAGCGCGAGCCCGGCCGATCCGAGATCGCCGCCCGCAGCGCGCACCGCCGCCATGACCGCGAGCGAGTTGGCGATCCAGTGCTCGCCCGGCTCGGCAACCGAATAGCACAGCCGCGTATCGCCGAGGTCGGCGGTCACCAGCGCGCCCCCGTTTGCGGCCGGGATCGCGTCGAGCAGGCGCAGATCGGCATGGGGTGCACGTCCGAACGAGATGATCCTGGCCCCGGCGGCGAGTGCCTGATCGCGCAGCCGCTCGAAGTGGGGCGAATCCGCCGGGATCACGGCCGTGCCGCCCGGTTCGAGCGCCGTGAAGATCTCCGCTTTCGCGTCGGCGATCGCCTCTTCGCTGCCGAGGTTCTCGATATGCGCCGGCGCGATCGTCGTGATCACCGCAACCTGTGGGCGGACCTGCGCGGCCAGCGCGGCGATCTCGCCCGCGTGGTTCATGCCCATCTCGAACACGCCGTAGCGGCTGCGCGCCGGCATGCGCGCAAGGCTTAGCGGCACGCCGACATGGTTGTTGTAGCTGCGGACCGAACGATGGGCCTGGCCGCGGCTGGCGCGGTCGAGCGCGGCGAAGATCGCTTCCTTGACCCCGGTCTTGCCGACCGACCCGGTGACACCGATGCGCACTGCGGCCGAGCGGGCGCGCGAGGCGGCGGCGAGCGCCGTCAGCGCCGCATTGGTGTCGCGCACCAGGATGTGCGGCCAGTCGATCGGACGGTCGACGACAGCGGCCGCTGCGCCGTTGGCGAACGCCTTGTCGAGGAAACGATGCCCGTCGGTGGCTTCGCCCTTCAGCGCGAAGAACAGGTCGCCCGGACGCACGTCGCGCGAGTCGATCTCGACGCCGGCAACCTGGAACGCGGCGCTGGCGGTGCCGCTCATAGCCTCGGCGAGTGCAGCCGAGTCCCACAGCGCCAGGCCGAAGCTGTCGCGCGGGCGGACCGGCCAGGCCCGCAAGGCGCGGTGTGCGCTCATGCCCGTTCCCCTTGCGCCGCGGCGCATTCGCGCGCGACAGTCACATCATCGAATGGCAACACCCGCATCGTCTCCCCCGAACCTATGATCTGGCCCTGCTCGTGTCCCTTGCCGGCGATGAGCACGATATCATCCGCCTCGGTCATTTCGATGGCAGCGCAGATTGCCTCGCGCCGGTCGCCGATCTCGATGGCGCCGGGCGCGCCCGACATGATCGCGCTACGGATCGCCGCCGGATCCTCGCTGCGCGGATTGTCGTCGGTCACGATAGCCGCGTCCGAATGCTCGCTGGCGACGCGGCCCATCTCGGCGCGCTTGCCGACATCGCGGTCGCCCCCGGCGCCGAACACCGTAATCAGTCGCCCGGCAACGTGCGGGCGGAGCGCAGCAATCGCTGCCTCCAGCGCGTCCGGCGTATGGGCGTAGTCGACGTAGACCGGCGCTCCCGACGGCGCGATCACCGCGCGTTCCAGCCGTCCGCGTACCGGCTGCAGGCGCGCCACGCCGTCGAGCGTCGCCGCGGGGCGGCCGCCGGTGGCGATCACCAGGCCTGCCGCGACCAGGGCGTTGGCGACCTGATAGGCGCCAATCAACGGCAGGCGGATCGTCCGCCGCTCGCCGGCGTGCTCGACCGTCAGCTCCTGCCCCAGCTGGGTGGGCGCATGGGCGATCAGGCGGATATGGTCGCCCCGCTCGCCCACTGTCAGGACCCGCAGCGAGCGCTTGCGCGCATGCTCGATCGCGCGGTCGGCCCATTCGCCCTTGCCCGTCCAGACGACAACGGCGGCATCGTCCGACACCACTTCGTCGATCAGCCGCATCTTGGCCGCGAAGTAGTCCTCCATGCTCGCATGATAGTCGAGATGGTCGCGGCTGAAGTTGGTGAAGGCTGCGGCCGAGACCGGCAGCCCTTCGTTGCGGAACTGCGACAGCCCATGGCTGGACGCTTCGTAGGCGACATGCGTCACCCCTTCGCGCGCCAGGCCGCTCATGTTCGAAAGGAAGGTGACGATGTCGGGCGTGGTGAGGCCGGTGGAAACGCTCTCGTCCGAGGTGGTGACGCCGAGCGTGCCGATCGACGCGGCGCGTTCGCCCGCCATGCGCCAGAGCTGCCGGGTCATCTCGACGGTCGAGGTCTTGCCGTTGGTGCCCGTTACCGCGACGATGGTCTGCGGTACGGGCGCGAAGAACTTCGCGGCCAGGCTGGCGAAGGCGCGGCGCGGTTCGGCATCGGCGATGTGGACAGCGCCCTCCACCCGCACGTCCGGCCGCGCGACCACCGCTACGGCGCCCGCCGCGATCGCAGCCGGAATGAAGTCCTCGCCGTTGAAGGCGCTGCCGCGAAAGGCGCCGAACACGGTGCCGGGTGCGACCTTGCGGTGGTCGATCGCGAAGCCCGTGACCTGGAGATCGGTGTCGCTGCCAGGTACCATTCCGGCAGCGCTGACGAGCCGCGCCAGCCTCACTTGTCCACTCCGCCGATCAGCGGCCGCAGATCGCTGATGTCGACGTCGCGCGCGTCGTCCGGCCGCACGCCGAGCAGCGGCCCGATGCGCGGAATGAGATTGCCGACGATCGGCGCCGCGTTCCAGGCGGCGGTGCGCTGGAACGAGCTGGCCGTGGTGCCCTTGGGCTCGTCGAGCATGGCGACGACCACATAGCGTGGGCGGTCCATCGGGAAGGCGGCCGCGAACGTCGAGATCAGCGCGCTGCGCTGATAGCCGCCCGCGCCCGGCTTCTCGGCCGAGCCGGTCTTGCCGCCGACACGGTAACCCGGTGCGTTGGCGTTGCGGCCCGTGCCGTAGGCGGCGATCATCCGCAGGAGCTGGCGCATGCGCGCGCTGGTCGAAGCCTTGAACACGCGGCGTCCCCGGGGCGCTTCGCCGGGCTCGAGCTTATGCATCGTCGTCGGCCGCCAGATGCCGCCGTTGACCATGGCAGCGTAGGCGCTCGCGAGGTGCAGCGGGGTGACCGCGATGCCGTGGCCGAAACCGACCGTCATGGTGCGGATGCGCGACCAATCCTCACTCGGCCAGATCGGCATGCCGCGCGCCGGCAGCTCGATATAGGGCCGCTCGTTCATGCCCAGGTCGATCATCGTCTGGCGCAGGCGTTCCGGGCCGAGTTCATCCGCGATCCGCGCCGTCACGGTGTTCGACGAATGGATCAGCGCCTCGGGCACGTTGAGCGTCGGGCCGAGCGGGTGACTGTCCTTGATCGTGTAACCGGCGATGGGCACGGGGCCCGCGTCGTAGCGATAGCCGAAGTCGCGCACCACCCCCGCGTCGATCGCCGCGGCGACGGTGAGCGGCTTGAAGGTCGACCCGAGTTCATAGACCTGGTTGGTCACCCGGTTGAACATGTACGATTCGCCCTGAACGTCGATCTTGTTCGGGTTGAACTCGGGCAGCGAGGCGAGCGCGAGGACTTCCCCGGTATCGACGTCGAGCACGATGCCGGCAGCGCCGAGCGCGTTGACCGCGAGCATGCCGCGGCGCAGCTCGTCTTCGAGGGCGCCCTGCACCCGCACGTCGATCGACAGCGCGGCCGGCTCGCCGCGGCGCGCAGGATCGGTCAGGCGCTTGTCGAGGACCTGCTCCATCCCGACCTGCCCGTTACCCATCGCATCGACATAGCCGAGCACGTGGGCGGCCATGTGCCCCTGCGGGTAATAGCGGTCGGTCTCCTGCGGC
>JAPSJS010000023.1 GCA_031178065.1 Altererythrobacter sp. | reverse complement strand
GACGAAGCGAGCCGCCCGCATCTCGACGCAGGCGCCAAGCGCGTCCTGATCTCCGCCCCCGCGACGGGCGTGTCGAAGACCATCGTGTTCGGCGTCAACCAGGACACGCTGACCGCGGACGACGTGATCGTCTCCAACGCAAGCTGCACCACCAACTGCCTCGCGCCGGTCGCCAAGGTCCTGCACGAGGCCGTGGGCATCGAGCGCGGTTTCATGACCACGATCCACAGCTACACCAACGACCAGCGCATGCTCGACCAGATCCACAAGGATCTGCGCCGCGCCCGCGCCGGCGCGCAGAACATGATCCCGACCACCACCGGCGCCGCGCGCGCGGTCGGGCTGGTCCTGCCGGAGCTCAAGGGCAAGCTCGACGGTTCCTCGGTCCGCGTGCCGACGCCGAACGTCAGCCTGATCGACCTCGTCTTCACGCCCGGCCGCGACACCAGCGCGGAGGAGCTCAACGCCGCGCTCAAGGCCGCCTCGGAAGGCGCGATGAAGGGCGTGCTCGACTACACCGACCAGCCGCTCGTCTCGAGCGACTTCAACCACTATCCGGCAAGCTCGACCGTGGACAGCCTCGAGACCGCCGTGCTCGAGGGCAAGCTCGCCCGCGTCGTGAGCTGGTACGACAACGAGTGGGGCTTCTCCAACCGCATGATCGACACCGCCGGCGTAATGGCGGGGCTTCTTTGACGGCTTGCCCCCTCCCGCTTGCGGGAGCGGGGCGAGACTTGCGGGCGCGAAGCGGTCGCTAGTCGCAGCGGGGTGGGCCCTTTGCGGACCCATGCCCACCCCCGACCCCTCCCGCCAGCGGGAGGGGTGAAGGAGATGCAAATGCCCAAGTTCAAGACTCTCGACGATCTCGGCGACGTAACCGGCAAAGTCGCGCTCGTGCGGGTCGACCTCAACCTGCCGATGAAGGACGGCTCGGCGACCGACGTCACCCGCGTCGAGGCGAGTATGCCGACGATTCTCGAATTGGCGGACGCGGGCGCCAAGGTGCTGCTGCTTGCGCACTACGGGCGGCCCAAGGGCCAGCGCCACTCGACCATGAGCACGAGCTTCGTCCAGGGCGACGTGTCGCGCGTGCTCGGGCGCGAGATCATGTTCATCTCCGAAGTCATGGGCCCGGTGGTCGAACAGTCGATCTCGATCCTGCGTAATGGCGACATCGGCCTGCTCGACAACGTTCGCTTCTGGCCGGGCGAGGAGGCGAACGATCCCGAGTTCGCCAGGGGCATCGCCGCGCACGGCGACTTCTACGTCAACGACGCCTTCTCCGCCGCGCACCGCGCGCATGCCAGCACCGAGGGGCTGGCGCACCTGCTGCCCGCCTATGCCGGCAGGGCGATGGAGAAAGAGCTGACCGCGCTCGACAAGGCGCTCGGCAATCCCGAGCAGCCGGTCGCGGCGGTGGTGGGCGGGGCCAAAGTCTCGACCAAGCTCGCCGTGCTCGAAAATCTGGTTGGGCGCGTGCAGCACCTGATCATCGGCGGCGGCATGGCCAACACCTTCCTCGCCGCGCGCGGGGTCGACGTTGGCAAGTCGCTGTGCGAGCACGAGCTGGCCGACACCGCCAACGCGATCATGGACAAGGCCGATCACGCGGGCTGCACCGTGCATCTGCCCTACGACGTCGTGGTGGCGAAGGAATTCGCCGCCAACCCGCCGAGCGTGCGCACCTGCAACGTGCACGAGGTCGCCGCCGACGAGATGATCCTCGACATCGGCCCGCAGGCGACCGAGGCGCTGGCCGACGTGCTCAAAACCTGCCGCACGCTGGTGTGGAACGGCCCCCTCGGCGCGTTCGAGACCGAGCCGTTCGACACCGCGACCGTCGCGCTCGCCCGCACTGCGGCGGCGCTGACGCAGGACGGCTCGCTCGTCTCGGTGGCCGGAGGCGGCGATACGGTCGCGGCGCTCAATCATGCGGGCGTGGCGAAGGAATTCACTTACGTTTCAACCGCCGGCGGCGCCTTCCTGGAATGGATGGAAGGCAAGGAGCTGCCGGGCGTTGCGGCGCTCTCGGCATGAGCGAGGCATCGGCGGTTAGCGAGGGAAGCGGGCTCACCCTGATCACCGAGGGTGAGTGGGCCGGCTGGTCCAGATGGATCGGCGACCCGTTCGAGGAGCGCGCAGGCCCGTTCTACGACAAGGAACTGGAGGACGGCTCGTTCGTCTCCGCCTTCCGCGCTGAAGAGCGGCACATGAACGGCGCCGGCTTCATGCACGGCGGATGTCTGATGACGTTCGCTGATTCGGCAATCTTCACCATCGCTCGCAAGGCAATGGGCGACAGTCGCGGCGTCACGCTCCACCTGACGGGCGATTTCCTGGATCCCGCGCGCGTAGGTCAATTGATCGAGGCACGCGGAGAGGTCGTGCGCGCAGGCGGCAAGACCGTGTTCGTGCAGGGTATCGTCACCGCCGACGGACAGCCCGTGCTGCGCTTCGACGGTATCATCCGCAAGGTTTCCGGCACGCGCACCTGAACCCGGTTGCGGGCGCGGCGGGTGCTGGCTAAGGGCTCGCGCGCATACGAATGCATAAGCCAAGGGGTAGACGATGAATCAGCAGGAAATGACCGATCGCATCGCAACGGGCCAGGGCTTCATCGCCGCGCTCGACCAGTCGGGAGGCTCCACCCCGAAGGCGCTGCGTGGTTATGGCATCGAGGAAGGCGCCTGGAACGGCGACGACGAGATGTTCGGGCTGATTCATGAGATGCGCAGCCGCATCATCGAGAGCCCCTGCTTCGGCAACGGCAAGATCCTGGGCGCGATCCTGTTCGAAAAGACCATGGACGGCACGAGCGGCGGCAAGCCTGTGCCCGACCGCCTGAGGGAGCGCGGCATCGTCCCCTTCCTCAAGGTCGACAAAGGGCTGGAGGACGAGGCGAACGGCGTCCAGCTCATGAAGCCGATGCCCGATCTCGAAAGCCTGCTCGCCCGCGCGCGGGACAAGGGCGTGTTCGGCACCAAGATGCGCTCCGTCATCAAGGCGAACGACACCGCGGGGATCAAGTCGGTCGTCCACCAGCAGTTCGCCGAAGGCGCGCGCATCCTGGCGATGGGCCTGATGCCGATCCTCGAGCCGGAATACGACATCAAGTCGCCCGACCGCGCAGAGGGCGAGAAGGTCCTGCTCGAAGCGATCATGGAAGGGCTCGACGCGCTTCCCGAAGGGCAGCAGGTCATGCTCAAGCTGTCGATTCCGGCCGAGGCGGGCCTCTATCGTCCAGCGATCGAGCATCCCGCGGTGCTGCGTGTGGTCGCGCTCTCGGGCGGCTACAGCACCGAGGAAGCCTGCGCCGAGCTGGCGAAGAACCCCGGCATGATCGCCAGCTTCAGCCGCGGCCTGCTGCAGGACCTGCGCGCCGGCCAGAGCGACGAGGACTTCGACGCGACGCTAGTGGCGGCGATCGACCGCATCCACGCAGCCTCGGTTACCTGAGATCCTCCCCGTTTTCGCCGCAGGCGCAAATGGGGAGGGGGACCGCGAGACGCGGAAGCGTCTCGCGGTGGAGGGGGTGTGTGCAACAATGCCCCTCCGTCAGACGCCTGCGGCGTCTGCCACATCCCCATCTGGCTGACGCAAAATGGGGAGGATCGGAGCTACCGCGCCTCGTACACGAACCGGTACTCCTCCGGCCGGGTTTCCCGATCGGCCTTTTTCTCGGGAATCCCCGAAACCAGCGCGATCACGCGGCCGTGGGTACCGTAGGTCTCGCCCAGAGTGATGTCGGTCGTGTCGCGCCAGCCTGCGCCGTCGATCTGCGTCTTCACGATAAGCCGTCCGGCCCAGACGCAACGTGCGTTCTCGGCGCAGCGGCTGTCCTCCACCACGCCCTTCGGCGTGACCACGAGATCGCCCACCTGAACCGGCTGCCCGATCGGCACCGCGTAGCCTGCGGGCTTCGGCGTCCGCGCCACGTTCGGCGCGTCGGGGACCACCATGCAGGCGGCGAGCGAGAGTGAGGCGAGGCCGGCGAAGGCGAGGGCGCGTTGGCGGTTCATGACTGCAGTAAACGCGCAACCCCGCTTTCCGGGCCCTGAACGCGTGACGAAACGCGTGACGAACGCGTGACGAATCCCCTCGGCCGCACTACCTACCGCGCGATGACCGATACGCCCCACACCACGCAGCTCTACCTCATCTCGCCCCTCGACGTCGGCGGCAGCTTTCCCGACCGTCTGGCGCGGGCGCTCGGCGCGGGCGAAGTCGCGGCATTCCAGTTCCGCGTGAAAGGCCTCGACCAGCACGATGAAGCCCGGCTCGCCGCGCCGCTGCAGGAGATCTGCGCGGCGCACGACTGCGCTTTCATCGTCAACGATTCGGTCGCGCTGGCGAAGCGCCTCGGGGCCGACGGCGTGCATCTCGGGCAGTCCGACGGGTCGCCCAAGGAAGCGCGGGAGGCGCTCGGGCGCGAGGCGCAGATCGGCGTCACATGCCACGCCTCCAAGCATCTGGCGCTGGAAGCGGGCGAGGCCGGGGCGGACTACGTCGCCTTCGGCAGCTTCTACCCGAGCAAAACCAAGGCGAGCGAGCATCGGCCCGATCTCGAGCTGCTCGTCTGGTGGCAGGCAGTGGTCGAGATCCCCTGCGTCGCGATCGGCGGCATCACGCCGGAGAACTGCGCCCCGCTGGTGACGGCCGGTGCCGATTTCCTCGCGGTGAGCCACGCCGTGTGGGGCGGCGACGAGGCCGAGGCGGTCCGCGCCTTCCAACGTGCGATCGCGGCTGCGCCGGAGGACTGACTCGGCGCCGTTTCTCCGGCTTTTTCCTGCAGTTGCGCGGCAGGCGCGGAAATATCCCGAACATCGCGCGTTCTCTGAGGTGAGGGGCGGGTCGCGTCCCGGCAATCGGGAGAACTCCATGCGCCATGCATTCGCCGCCGCTTCACTGCTCGCCCTGTCCGCCTGCGGGTTCAACGGAACCGACGGCGAGGGCGCCGAAAGCAAAGCGACTGCTGCTCCCGCCGCGCCGACAGACGACAATCTCGCCGATTCGATGGCCTCGCGCGATCCCGCAGAGGGGGAGCGCGTGGCGCCCGAGATCCCCGACATCGAGGAGCGCCCCATGATGCAGACGCAGGTCGTGCTCGACCGGCAGGGCTTCGGCCCCGGCGTGGTCGACGGCGCCATGGGCATGAGCACACGCAACGCGCTCCGCGGCTTTCAGGAGGCGAACGGGCTGGAGGCGACGGGCGAACTGGACGAGGCCACGCGGCAGGCGCTCGCACAGTGGGACAATATTCCCGCGACGCGCGTGGTGCGTATTCCCGAGGCGTGGGGGCAGCTCACCTTCGCGCCGGTTCCCGAAGACCCCGCCGAACAGGCGGAGATGGAGCGGCTCGGCTACGAATCGCTGGCCGAGAAGCTGGCCGAGCGGTTTCACACGACCGTCGAGGTGCTCGAAACGCTCAATCCCGGCGGCAAGCCTGCCGGCATGACCGGGGCCGCCGAAAAGTCTGCGGCCACGGGCGCAGCGGGCCGCGGCGGCGAGGGCGAACGGCAGGCGAAGTTCACGGCGGGGCAGCTTGTGCGCGTTCCCAACATCGGCGCGGACCGGATCGTCCCGGGTGCGATCGACAACCCTGACTGGCAGCGCACGCTGCAGATGCTGGGCGTCGGCAGCGAGCAGCCGGAGGCGGCGCGGATCGTCGTCAGCAAGTCGAAGGGCACGCTGCGGGCCTACGATGGCGACGACAAGCTCGTGGCGCTGTTCACCGTCACCTCAGGCTCGGAGCACGACCCGCTGCCGCTCGGCGAGTGGGGCGTGAACGGCGTCGCCTTCAACCCGCCCTTCGCCTACGATCCCGCGCTGTTCTGGGACGTGCCCGACGACGAGGAGGAGCAGCAGATTCCGCCGGGCCCCAATAACCCCGTTGGCGTCGTCTGGATCGATATCACCAAGGAACACTACGGCATCCACGGCACGCCCGAGCCGCAGACGATCGGTCGCACGCAAAGCCACGGTTGCGTGCGCCTGACCAACTGGGATGCCGCCCGGCTCGCGGAAATGGTGACGGGGAGCACAAAAGTGCTATTCAAGGCCTGATGGCGCTCGATTTCGTAGACAGGATGCTGACGGTCGTGGTCACGGCCACGCTCACCTCGGCCGTGTGGATCGTCGCGGGCGGCAGCCTGATCGAAATGGCCGACGGCGAGAACCAGCGCGACACCACCCGCCCGGCCGAAGCTGCGCCGAGTCCGTCCCCTGCTTCGGGCGAAGACGGCACGGTGCGACCGGCGAAGGCCCTCGACGCCGCGGCCGCCGGTTCGCCCGACGCGATCGAGCTGCACGAGCTGGTCATCCCGGTGCTCAACGTGCGTGCCCAGGATCTCACCGATACCTTCACGGACGAACGCGCCGACGCGCAGCGCCTGCACGAGGCGATCGATATCATGGCGCCCCGCGGCACGACGGTGATCGCGGCGACGCCGGGGCGGATCGAGAAGCTGTTCCGCTCCAAGGCAGGCGGCAACACGATCTACATCCGCTCGAACGACGGGCGGACGATCTACTACTACGCCCATCTCGACGAATATGCGGAGGGGCTGCGCGAAGGGCAGCGCATCCGCCGCGGACAGCGCCTCGGTTCGGTCGGCAGCACCGGCAACGCGCCGGAAGATGCGCCGCACCTCCATTTCGCGATCCTGCGCACAACGGCCGACGCCGACTGGTGGGAGCCGGCGAACGCGGTCAATCCCTATCCGTTGCTGACGGCCAAGGCGCCCTAACGCGACGTTTCGCGGACGCAGCGCACCCGGCGCGGCACGCCCTCGCGGTCGGTCCGCTGCAGCGTCGCCGTTCCCGTTCGGACGAAGCGCTCGCCCTTGAGCGGCCCGCGGGTGAAGACGAGCCGGTCGTCGGTCAGCAGGTACGTGCCCGATCCGGTCGCCGTCTCGTAAGTGGAGGCAGTGTCGATGGTGAACTCCCCGCCCGGAACCAGCTTCCACGGCGCGCCCATCGCGTCACCCGGCGTCGAGCAGACGTAGACCCCGTGCGGCAGCGTCCCCAGCTTGCCCCCCGGCGCGGCCTGCGCGGCGAGAGCGAGCGAGCCGAGGCCCGCTGCGGCGAGAAGAGCGATCGTACGTCCCATCATGACGCGCCCGCTCCTAACAGCGCTGCCCGCCATACGCCAGCGACCTTGCCCACGCCGCGCGGCTCCGCTAAGGCGCGGCGCGCGATTGCGGGCGTGATTTCTCGCTCTTCCAACGAAGGCTCCTTGAACCATGAAAATCAGCGGCGTGGACATCCGTCCCGGCAACATCCTCGAATACGAAGGCGGCATCTGGAAGGTCGCCAAGATCCAGCACACCCAGCCCGGCAAGGGCGGGGCCTACATGCAGGTCGAGATGAAGAACCTGCAGGACGGCCGCAAGACCAACGTCCGCTTCCGCAGCGCCGACACTGTCGAGCGCGTACGGCTCGACACCAAGGATTTCCAGTACCTCTACGAGGACGGCGAGATGCTGGTGTTCATGGACCAGGACACTTACGAGCAGATCAATCTGCCCGCCGACCTGCTGGGCGACGCCAAGGCCTTCCTGCAGGACGGGATGCAGGTCACGCTCGAACTGTGGGACGAGAAGCCGATTTCGGTCGCGCTGCCCGAGCAGGTCGAGGCGACGATCGTCGAGGCCGACGCGGTGGTGAAGGGGCAGACCGCTTCATCCAGCTACAAGCCCGCTGTGCTCGACAACGGCGTGCGCGTGATGGTGCCGCCGCACATCGGGAGCGGCACGCGTATCGTGGTCGATGTTTACGAGCGAACATACGTGGGCAAGGCGGGATGAAATGAGCGAGGGCGGGGATCCGAAGCTGGCCGGGATCGACCTCCCCACCAGCTATATCCTGGGCATGATCTACGACGACGAGTCGCTCACGCTCGAGATGGATTTCCGCCTCCTCGAATCGCATCCCCGATACCAGCCGCCGGGCGACGGGTCCGACGGCTGCTACGGTAAGGGCTTCATCCGCTTCGCCGATCTCGACGACCTGCGCCTGCGCAAGGCCGAGCCCGACGAAGGACGCGAAGTGAGCTATAGCGACATCTATTCGGCCACCATCGAGGGCGACTACGCCAATATCTCGAGCGGCTGGGGCGAAATCGAACTGACCGCGCGATCGATCCAGATCGCGCTCGACTGACGGATACGGACAAACAATGGCTCTTCCCGGACTGATCCGCGTGATGGAACGCGCCGCGCGCAAGGCGGGAGGCCGCCTGCGGCGCGACTTCGGCGAGATCGAACATCTGCAGGTGAGCCGCAAAGGCCCCGCCGATTTCGTCTCCAAGGCCGACCGCGTCGCGGAGCGCGCGGTCTACGACGAACTGCTCCACGCGCGCCCCGATTGGGGCTTTGTGATGGAGGAGGCGGGCACGATCGAAGGTGATCCGGGCAAGCCACGCTGGGTCGTCGATCCGCTCGACGGCACGAGCAACTTCCTCCACGGCATCCCGCACTTCGCAGTCTCGATCGCGGTGCAGGAACCGAAGCTCGACGGTTCGGGCTGGGGCGAAGTGACCGCCGCCGTGGTCTATCAGCCGATCACCGACGAGACCTACTGGGCCGAGAAATCGCGCGGCGCGTGGCTGCAGGACGGCCGGCTGCGCGTCTCCTCCCGCTCGCGCCTGTCCGAGGCACTGATCGCCACCGGCATTCCCTTCAGCGGTCACGGCGATTTCGGCGAATGGAGCCGGATCTTCGCTGCGATCGGCCCGCAGGTCGCCGGCATCCGCCGCTACGGCGCGGCCTCGCTCGACCTCGCCTGGCTTGCTGCCGGCCGTTTCGACGGGTTCTGGGAAAGCGATCTCGCCGACTGGGACACCGCCGCCGGCTGCCTGCTGGTGCGCGAAGCTGGCGGCTTCGTCAGCGACTACCGCGGCCGCTCGCAGCCGATCCATGCGAAGCAGGTCCTCGCGGCCAACGACAGCCTCCATTCCAAGTTGCACAAGCTGCTGGCGGGGGCGGTGAAGGTCTAAGTGCATTCTTGCCGGGGGGATACGGCTCCGCTATCCGCGCCCTCCCGCATCAGTGCCCCTGTGGCGGAATTGGTAGACGCGTTCGACTCAAAATCGAATTTCTACGGAAGTGCCGGTTCGAGTCCGGCCAGGGGCACCACACAGCCTGAAAGACGCCAACCTCCGGCCCTCCCGCACAGTTCGGACAATAAGGCCGCAGCCGCAACGGAACTACTGCTACGAGCTACCGTTGTGCCGACACGGAACGGTTAGATCCGTGCATCGGAGTGAGGAAAATGAAGAAGCTTCTGACAATGCTGGCTTTGGGCGGCTCGGTGATGTTCCTGCCGGCCTGCAACACCGTTGAAGGGGCTGGTGAAGACGTAGAATCCGTCGGGGATTGCGCCGATGGGGTGGAAGGAAACTGCTAGCAGCACGTCCAGAGAACTTCTGATGAGACGCCCAGAGGACTTCTGATGAGGCGGACGCCGCCTTCATTTTGATCCTTTGGCGTCTCCTCAGGCTAACGTCTGCAGTTGCGTCGCTTCCAGACAAACGTGCGAACGTAGTTTGACGCCATGCGCGTTAGAGCTTTTGTGCACGCCTGCGATACACCCTGGCGTGAGTCCGCTGATTGCCCAGCACGGTGCCTGCCTGGGCCTCCTGAACACCAGAATTCCCCGCAACTGCAAGGGCCTATTTGAAGGGCTTCCCTTTTCGTCCGGCGGAATTGGCTTGATCTTGGCGGGCGGCTCTGGGAATTGCCCGGTAGATGTTCCCCAGCGCCCCTTCTTTCCACGCGATCGCCGCCATGGCGGTTACGGTCGCGATGTTCGTCGCTTTCGCGCGCGGGCGGATGTCGACCGAGATCATCTCGCTGCTCACCATCGCGGTGATCGCAGTTGGGCTCTACTTCTTCCCGCTTGAAGGCACCGGCCCCACCGACGGCCTCCAACTCGCCTTCTCCGGCTTCGGGCACTACGCGCTGATCACGATCTGCGCGCTGATGATCATGGGCCGCGGTCTGGTGACGACCGGCGCGCTGGAGCCTGCGGCGCGGTTCCTCGAGCGCGTGTTCAAGATCAATCTTCAACTCGGCTTGCTGATCTCGCTGCTGATCGCCTTCGGGCTTTCGATGGCGGTGAACGACACGCCGGTGCTGGTTCTCCTGCTGCCGATCTTCGTCAGCCTTGCGGCGCGCGGCGCCATGCCCGCGTCGAAGACGCTGATTCCGCTCAACGCGGCGGTGCTGATCGGCGGCATGGCGACGACGATCGGCACCTCGACCAACATCCTCGTCGTCTCGATCGCACGTGACCTCGGCATGCCGCAGATGGGTGTGTTCCACTACACCCCGATCGTGCTCGTCGCCGCCGTCGTAGCCCTGCCCTACCTGTGGCTCGTCATGCCGCGCCTCCTCGGCGACAACAGGACGGAAGAAAACCATGCGGCGCGCCGGTTCCAGACCCGGCTGCGTGTGGGCGACGCCAGCGCGCTGAACGGTCAGGTTCTCGCCTCGATAATACCGAAATTGCCCGCGGATCTCGAGTTCCACGATGCGCCGCAGGGTCCGATCCAACCGCAGCAGCGGCTCAGTGTTTCCGGGACGCATGAGGCGCTGGAAGAAGCCATGCGCACGCTCAAGGGCGAGGTGGCGCCTGACTGGGTGCTCGACCGCATCCGCCGCAGTTCATCGGCCAGCGGTGAGGACATCGCCGTCGTCGAGATGACCGTGACTGCGGACTCGCGCCTGATCAACCGAACGCTGCCGACCTCGGGCATTGCCGACCTTTACGGCGTGGCAGTGCTGGGCATTCATCGGCCGCAGCGGCTGGTGGGCGAGCGGGATCGCTATAACGAGGGCGGCGACTTGCGCATCGCGGAAGGCGACGTGCTGCTGGTCATGGGCATTCCCAACGATCTCGCCAACTTTGCCCGCTCCGACAGCCTTCTGACGCTGGAGGGCATGCGCGAGCTTCCGCGCCGCTCGAAGGCGGTGCTTGCGGGCGGCATCATGGTCGGCTCGGTCGGGCTCGCCTCGATCGGGCTGCTGCCGATCGCGATCTCGGCACTGGCGGGCGCGATCCTGATGTTCGTGACCGGCTGCGTGAAGTTCGACCGCGTCGGCCGCGCGCTCTCGGCGCAGGTCATCGTGCTCGTGGCGGCTAGTATCGCGATCGGGCGGATCATCCTCGAAAGCGGCGCGGCGGGCTGGCTGGGCGAGGCCCTCGCATCGGGATTGCAGTTCCTTCCGCCCGCAGGGGTCCTCGCTGCGATCATGCTGTTCGTGACCCTGCTTACCAACTTCGCCTCGAACGCGACGGCGGCAACGGTGGGCACCCCGATCGCCTTCGCCGTCGCGCAGCAACTGGACATGCCGCCCGAACCCTTGATCCTGGCCGTGCTGTTCGGCTGCAACCTCTGCTACGCGACGCCGATCGCCTACCAGACGAACATGCTGATCATGTCGGAAGGCGGCTATGAATTCCGCGACTACATCCGCACCGGCGTGCCGCTGGTGCTGTTGATGGTGACGACGCTCTCGATCCTGCTGGCGACAACCTACGGCATGTAGGACCGCGCCCGTCCGGCCGAACGGCACGAGGCGGTCTTTCCTACACGCCCGCGATCTGCAATGATCCGCTCCGATGACGCGTGCGAGGGACGAGGGGCCGGCCGGGGCCTTGAATGGACGGCGGGATTCCAAGGTGACAGTCGAAAGTCACACTCGTGTGACCCCTGGCACGGAAGGTCACGGGAACAGGGGAATTACTCAATGATTATAAAACGTTCTCGCGGCGCGCATGCCCGACGAGTGTCAACTCTGGCGGCTGCGGCCCTGGCCCTGACGCTCGCCGCTCCGGCCCATGCCGACGAGCTGAGCGATGCGGTCGCGGCGGACATGCCCGCGCTGATGGAGCTCTACCGCGATCTCCACGCCCATCCCGAACTGAGCTTCCAGGAAGTCGAGACCGCGAAGAAGCTCGCCGCCCGCATGCGCGAACTCGGCTTCGCGGTGACCGAGAACGTCGGCAAGACCGGCGTGGTCGCGGTGATGGAGAACGGCGCGGGGCCGACGGTCATGCTGCGTGCCGACATGGACGGGCTGCCGGTGGTCGAACAGACCGGGCTGCCGTTCGCCTCGAAGGAAGTCGCCGTGCCCGCCTCGGGCGTCGAGACCGGCGTGATGCATGCCTGCGGGCACGACACCCACATGACCGCCTGGATCGGCGCGGCGCAGCAGCTCGTCGAGCGCAAGGACGAATGGTCCGGCACGCTGGTGATGATCCTCCAGCCGGCCGAGGAGATCGGCGAGGGCGCGCTGGCGATGATCGAGGACGGGCTCTACACCCGCTTTCCCAAGCCCGACTACGTGGTCGCGTTCCACGACGCGGCGCAGTTTCCGGCCGGCATGATCGGCTACTCGCCCGGCTACGCGCTGGCCAACGTCGACAGCGTCGACATCACCGTCCCCGGGGTCGGCGGGCACGGGGCCTATCCGCACACGACCAAAGACCCGATCGTGCTTGCGAGCGCGATCGTGATGAAGCTGCAAACGCTGGTCAGCCGCGAGAGCAGCCCGCTCGATCCCACCGTGGTCACCGTCGGCAGCTTCCACGCGGGCGCCAAGCACAACATCATCTCCGACGAGGCGAAGCTGCAACTGACCGTCCGCTCCTACAGCGACGAGACGCGCAAACTCCTGCTCGACGGCATTGCCCGTATCGCGCGCGGCGAGGCGATCGCGGCCGGCATGCCGGAGGACAAGATGCCGACGGTCACGGTGGCGGATCCCTACACGCCCTCGACCTTCAACTCGCCCGACTTCACCGAGGAAGTCATGGCCGGCTTCCGCACCCGCTTCGGCGAGGATCGGGTGGTCGAGGTCCCCTCGGTGATGGGCGGGGAGGACTTCGGCCAGTTCCTGCGCGCCGATCCCGACGGGCTCAAGTCGCTGATCTTTTGGGTCGGCGGTGTGCCGCAAGCCCAGTTCGATGCCGCGCAGAAGGGGGAGGGCACGCTGCCTTCGCTGCACAGCCCGTTCTGGGCGCCCGATGCGGAGAAAGTGATCGCGACCGCCGCCGAAGCGCTCACCGCGGCGACGCTCGACCTGCTGCCCGCGGCGGGTCAGTAGTCGAGCGAACTCCCGCCACCGCGCGCGAGCGAGCCTTCGAGCAGCGAGCGCGCCTGTTGGGAGCGGAGCTGGCGGAATTCGCGCAGCAGCGCTTCCCGTTCCGAAGGGGCGAGCTGCTCGAATTCCTCTTTCGTGAGGCCGAGCGCGGCATAGTCCACGCCGGTGCCGACCCGGGTGGTGGTGTTGCGCGGGAGATAGCCGCTCCCGCCCCCTGAGTTGGCGCCCGCGGTGTCCATCGGTGCGCCGAACTCGCCTGCGGTTCCGCCGTAGCTGAACGTCGCCGCATGGCCGCCGCGCCGGGCCGCGCTCGTGACGAGCTTGGGCGCGCCGAACTTCTCCGCCTCCGCGCGCTTCAGCTCCGCCTGCTGGTCGCGCCGGGCCAGCTCGTCGGCAACTGCCTCGCGGCTCTCCCCGTCCGCGAGGATCGCGAGCGCGCTCGTCAGGCAGACGGTGACGACGGCGAAATGCCGGTACATCTTCGCGTTCAACGCCGCCGGGTTCGCGCGCCGTGCCATCGGCCCGCAGGACTGTCACAAAAGGGTTAAGATCGCGGCAACGGCCGCCCGGACTATGACGGCCGCCGAGGTCCGAGGAACCCCGACGGCCGTACTCTCCTCCCCAGGAGATCGTTAGCTGTAGGTGCCGAGCCGGTGATGCAGGGCGTTGATCCGGGCGAGCTCGTCGCGGTCCTCGGTCGTGCGGGCATGGCTGGCCAGCGCGGCGCGCAGCAGCTTGAAGTCCGCAGTCGAGAACAGCGCACGGGCGCGGGACGGTTCTCGGGGCAGCGTTTCGGTGCTCATGTTGCCTCTCCTTCGGGCGGTGTTCGCGGCGGCTCGGGGGGTCAGGCCGCCGCGAACTGGTTCATCGTATTCGCCGTGCCGCCGGCTTTCAGCGCGGCTTCTCCGGCGAAGTATTCCTTGTGGTCGTCGCCGATGTCGGAGCCGGCCATGTTCTGGTGCTTCACGCAGGCTATGCCCTGGCGGAGCTCCTCGCGTTGCACCTGCTTGACGTAGCCGAGCATCCCTTCCTCGCCGAAGTAGCGCTTGGCGAGGTTGTCAGTGCTGAGCGCCGCGGTATGGTAGGTCGGCAGCGTGATGAGGTGGTGGAAGATCCCCGCCTCACGCGCCGCGTCGGCCTGAAAGGTGCGGATGCGCTCGTCGGCCTCGGCGGCGAGTTCGGTGCCGTCGTAGTCGACGCTCATCAGCTTCGCCCGGTCGTAGGCCGAAAGATCGCGGCCCTCCGCTTCCCAGGCGTCGTAGACCTGCTGGCGGAAATTGAGCGTCCAGTTGAAGCTGGGCGAGTTGTTGTAGACCAGCTTGGCGTTCGGAATGACCTCGCGGATGCGGCTGACCATTCCGCCGATCTGGCCGATGTGCGGCTTCTCGGTCTCGATCCACAGCAGGTCCGCGCCGTTCTGGAGCGCGGTCACGCAGTCGAGCACGCAGCGGTCCTCGCCCGTTCCGGGGCGGAATTGATACAGGTTGCTCGGCAGGCGCTTGGGCCGCAGCAGCTTTCCGTCGCGCGTGATCAGCACTTGCCCATTCGATTCCGGGCCGTTGCCGATCTGCGAGAGATCGACCTCCTCGCAGTCGAGGAACCCATTGTACTGGTCGCCAAGGTCGCCCGCCTCGGTGCTGTAGGCGATCTGCTTGGTCAGCCCAGCGCCAAGACTATCGGTGCGGGCGACGATGATGCCGTCCTCCACCCCGAGCTCGAGGAAGGCGTAGCGGATCGCGCGGATCTTCTGCAGGAAGTCCTCGTGCGGCACGGTGACCTTGCCGTCCTGGTGTCCGCACTGCTTCTCGTCGCTGACCTGGTTCTCGATCTGCAGCGCGCAGGCGCCGGCCTCGATCATCTTCTTGGCGAGCAGGTAGGTCGCCTCTGCATTGCCGAAGCCGGCGTCGATGTCGGCGATGATCGGCACGACATGTGTCTCGTGGTTCTCGATCGCGTGCTCAAGGCGCTTGGCTTCGACCTCGTCGCCGCGCTCGCGCGCCGCATCGAGTTCGCGGAACAATATGCCGAGCTCGCGCGCATCGGCCTGACGGAGGAAGGTGTAGAGCTCCTCGATCAATGCAGGCACGGACGTCTTCTCGTGCATCGACTGGTCGGGCAGGGGCCCAAAATCGCTGCGCAGCGCGGCGACCATCCAGCCGGACAGGTAGAGGTACTTGCCCTTGGTCGTGCCGAAGTGCTTCTTGATGCTGATCATCTTCTGCTGGCCGATGAACCCGTGCCAGCAGCCGAGCGACTGGGTGTAGGCCGCCGGATCGGCGTCGTAGGCGGCCATATCCTCGCGCATGATCTTGGCGGTGTAGCGCGCGATCTCGAGCCCGGTCTGGAAGCGGTTCTGCACCCGCATGCGCGCCGCCGCCTCGGCGTCGATCGCATTCCACGGCGCGCCCTGCGCGGCGATGGTGGTCCTGAACTCGTCGATCTTGCCCTGATAGGTCACGTCGGTCGTCTCCTGAAATCGATCGGCCGTTTCCGGCTTCGGAGACATTCATCGCGCGTCAGGCGGCAGCAGGATAGCTAAACTTACAAAGTTTCTTGTCCGATTGCGCAGCATCGTGCATTATCTTCTGTAAATATGTAAAGGAATTTACATGGCGGATGAAGCCATCTTCGCCGGTCCAGCCTTGCGACGCCTGCGCAAGCGCGAGGGGCTGACCCAGTCTGCCATGGCGGCGCAGCTCGCAATCTCGCCGAGCTACCTCAATCTTATCGAACGCAACCAGCGCCCGTTGACCGCGCGGGTCATGGTGCAGGTGGTGGAGCGGTTCGATTTCGACCCCCGGAGCTTACGCGAGTCCGAAAGCGTCGGCGGGATCGACGGACTCGCGCGGCGGCTTGCGGACCAGCGGTTCGCGGGGCTCTCCATCGATCGCGACGAGATCGGTGAAGTGCTGGCCATGGCGCCGCACTTCGCTGCCGCTTTCGCACAGCTCTACGACACCGCGGGCGAGGGGGGTACGGCAGGGGAAGACCCGCTTGCCGGATCGCGGCGCGAGATCGAGCGCTGGCGCAATCATTTCGCCGATCTCGATGCCGCTGCGGAGGAATTGGCGGACGAACTGCGCCTGTCGCGCGCGGACATCGGCACCGCGCTGGTCGAGCGCCTGCGGGAGCGGCACCAGATCGCGCTGCGTATCCTGCCGCGTGAAGTCATGCCGGAGGCGATCCGGCGGCTCGATCTGCATGCGCGCCAGTTGCAGCTTTCGGAAATGCTCTCGCCAGCCTCGCGCAATTTCCAGATCGCGGTGCAGCTCGCGCAACTCGAACAGCGCGAGGCGATCCGGACGCTCGCGGCGGGCGGCCAGTTCCAGAACGAGGATGCGCGCAAGCTGTTCGAGCGGCACCTGCAAGGGTACTTCGCCGCCGCGCTGATCATGCCTTACGGCCGTTTCCTGCGCGCCTGCGATGCGACGGGCTACGACTTTCCCGTTCTGATGCGGCGCTTCGGCGTCAGCTTCGAGCAGCTAGCGCACCGGCTGACGACGCTGCAGCGGGTGGGCCAGCGCGGGCTTCCCTTCTTCATGGCGCGGCTCGACCGTGCGGGGCAGTTCTCCAAGCGGTTCGCCGGGGCAAGCGGGGCGACCTTCCTCGAATCCGACGCAAGCTGTCCGCTGTGGCACGTTCACCGGACCTTCGAACGCGCAGGCGAATGGTGCGTGCAGGAGATCGCACCCAACGTCGCGGAAGCCGCGCCCGATCACTGGCTGACTGTCTCGCGCCTGACTGAAGGCGTTGCTGCGGAGGGGGAGGCGCAGTTCGCCGTCGTCGTCGGTGTGGAGGCGCGCTTCGCGGCGGACCTGGCGCTCGCACGGGCGTTTCCGCTGCGGCGTGAACAGGCGCAGCCGATCGGTCCCGGATGCAGCGGCTGCCACATCCGCGGCTGCCGCCAGCGCTCGCTGCCGCCGCACAATGCGCGGCTTGCATTCGAGAACCACCAGCGCGGAATCACGCCGTTCCGCTTCGGCGTAGAAGACTGATGAGGGAACCGCCGTTGGCGATGGGGAGTTTCCAAAGCGGTAAAGGGAGTAGAGACATGGTAGAAGAGCGAACCACCGACGTCGAAACGCCGCGAGGCGATACCCACACTCACACCACGGTCGTCACCGACGAACCGCGGCGGCGCGGTTCGAGCGGATGGATCATCGCGCTCGTGCTGATCGTCGCGCTGATCGTCGGCATCTATCTGTTCACGCAGACTGGTGGCGCCGAAATCGCCAAGGACAATGCGATCGCCGATGCTGCCGGCGAAGTGGGCGACGCTGCCCAGCAGGCGGGCGATGCGGTCGACCGCGCCGCCGACGAAGTCACCGACGGGAACTGACCCCTTCTGATGCGCGCCCGCCCGCCACAGTGGCGGGCGGGCAGCGGTGTAAAATTTACCGACATTTCATTTCTGCGTCCTAGTCCGGCTGTCCTTCGCAAGGATTTTCCGGACCGGGACTGAGATGATCCGCCTGTTCAAGCACTACATTCCCCATGCGGTGCTGCTGCTGGGGCTGGTCGACCTGCTGCTGCTCGTGGCGGCGGGCGAGCTGGCCTGGCTCGCGCGCGCCTCGCAGGCGGGGATCGACACCGGGCCGCTGTCTGATCGGGCCGCGCCGCTCGCCGGCTTCGCGTTGACGGTGTGGATCGCGATGATCTCGGTCGGGGTCTACGGCAGCGAAGCGCTGCGGTCGATGCGCTACGCCTGTGCGCGGCTGCTGGTCGCGATCAGCCTTGCGATCATCGCGCTGTCGTTCATCGACTTCTTTCTTCCGGGGCTGACCTTCTGGCGCTCCACGCTCCTGTTCGCGATGGTCGTCTCGGCCGCGCTGCTAGTGTTCGGGCGGCTGCTGATCGGCTCGTTTCTCGGCACATCCACTTTCCGCCGGCGTGTGATGGTGCTCGGCGCCGGCCGGCGCGCGCAGCGCCTGCGCAAGCTGGCGGATCGACCCGAGAGTGGTTTCGCGATCGTGTCCTACATCGCCATGACCGATGGCGAGCGGGTGGTGGAAGAGGCGATCGCCCGCGCCGCCATCCACGACCTGGGCCGCTTCGTGGAGAATCTCGGCGTAAGCGAGGTGGTTCTCGCGCTGGAGGAGCGGCGCAACGCGCTGCCGCTCAAGGACCTGCTGCGGGTCAAGACAATGGGCGTCCACGTCAACGACTTCAGCAGCTTCATCGAACGCGAGACCGGCCGGGTCGATCTCGATTCCCTCAACCCCAGCTGGCTGATCTTCTCCGACGGTTTCTCGTCCGGCCGCATGGTTTCCAGTGCGGCGAAGCGCCTGTTCGACATTGCCGCGAGCGGTCTCCTGCTGCTGCTCACGCTGCCGGTGATCGTGCTGTTCGCGCTGCTGGTGAAGCTCGACAGCAAGGGGCCCGCCTTCTTCCGCCAGACGCGGGTGGGGCTCTACGGACAGACGTTCAATCTCATCAAGCTCCGCTCGATGACGGCCGACGCCGAGAAGGATGGGGCGAAATGGGCCGAGCGCAACGACCCGCGCGTGACACGGGTCGGCAAGTTCATCCGCAAAGTGCGGATCGACGAACTGCCGCAGGTCTGGACCGTGCTGAAGGGGGAGATGAGCTTCGTCGGCCCGCGGCCCGAAGTGCCCCGCTTCGTCGCCGAACTGGAGGAGGACCTGCCCTATTATGCCGAACGCCACATGGTGAAGCCGGGCATCACCGGCTGGGCGCAGATCAACTATCCCTATGGCGCCTCGACCGAGGATGCGCGGCACAAGCTCGAATATGACCTCTATTATGCGAAGAACTACACGCCCTTCCTCGACCTGCTGATCCTGCTTCAGACCTTGCGTGTCGTGCTCTGGCCGGAGGGCGCGCGATGATCGGGCTCCGGCGCTTCCTCCGCCACCGCTACGACTACCGCGCCGAATGGCTGCGTTTCACGCGGACTATGGGGCAGGGCGGACCGGCGGGTGAGGCACTGCCGGAGCGGGCGATCCGCGCCATTGCGGAGATGACCGAGAGCGCCGGCGGACTGCTGTTCATGCCGGAGCAGGACGGCACTCTCGTTCTCGCGGCGCGCTGGCGCTGGCCCGCGATCGAAGTGCCGGGCATGGCGTTCACGATCGAGTTCGCGGCGGAGGTCGAGCGAACGGGCAGAATCATCGATATCGGCGAGGCGCGCGCCGGACCTGAGCGGGAGCGGGCCGGGGCACCGCCCGAATGGCTTGCCGCCGCGGCGGACGCCTGGGCGCTCGTCCCGCTGCTCCATCTCGACCGTCTGCATGGAGTCATCGTTCTTGCCCATCCGGCCGTGCGACGGCAGCTCGACGGGGAGGACATCGACCTGCTCGGCATCGTAGGCCGGCAGCTTGCGAGCTATCTCGCCGAGCGCGCCGGGCAGGAAGCGCTGATGGAAGCGCGCCAGTTCGACGAGTTCAGCCGCCGCATCGCCTTCGTGATGCACGACGTGAAGAACCTGGCCAGCCAGCTTTCGCTGCTCGCCCGCAATGCCGAGCGCCATTCGGACAATCCCGCCTTCCGCGCCGACATGCTGGTGACCCTGCGCAACAGTGCGGACAAGCTCAATGCGCTGCTCGCCCGCCTCGGACGCTACGGCGCCAACGGCGGGACGCGGCGCGAGCGGGTGGAACTGCGCGAGCTTGCCGCACGAGTGAAGAATCGGCTGGCCGACGGCGCCTCCCTGACCATCATCGATTCTGGGAGCGTCGCGGTGCTCGCCGACCCGGACGCGCTCGAGCAGGCGCTGGTCCACCTCGTGCAAAACGCGATCGAGGCGGGTGAAGGACACGGGCCGGTCTATCTCGACGTGGCCAGCGACGGCGTGCGCGGGCGGATCGACGTGATCGATTCCGGCGCAGGAATGTCTGCCGATTTCATCCGCGACGGACTGTTCCGGCCCTTCGTCTCGTCCAAACCCTCCGGGTTCGGCATCGGGGCATTCGAGGCGCGCGAGCTGGTGCGGGCGATGGACGGACGGCTGGACGTCGATTCGCGGGAAGGGATCGGCACCCGCTTCTCGATCAGCCTGCCGCTGTTTGCGGCAGCCCAGCTCATTCGCAACGCGGAGGCGGCGTGATGGCGCAGGACAAGCCCCGGCTGCTGATCGTCGAGGACGATCTTGGCCTCCAGGCGCAGCTCAGGTGGGCCTACGAAGATTTCGAGGTCGTCTGCGCCACCGACCGCGAGACGGCGCTCGCCGCGCTGCGGGCCGAAGAGCCGGCGGTGGTAACGCTGGATCTCGGCCTGCCGCCCGATCCCGACGGGGTGAGCGAAGGCTTCGCCGTGCTCGACGCGATCATGGCGCTGAAGCCAGACACCAAGGTCATCGTCGCCTCTGGCCACGGCGCCCGGGAGAGCGCGCTCGCCGCGATCGCACGCGGCGCCTACGACTTCTACCAGAAGCCCGTCGATATCGAGGCGCTCGGGCTGATCGTCCGGCGTGCCTGCAACCTCAGGCAGATCGAGCAGGAGAATCGCCGTCTGGCCCTGAGGGCCGCGGAGGACCGGACCGTGCTCGGGGGGCTCATCACCGCGGCGCCCGAGATGATGAAAGTCGCGCGCACGATGGAGAGGGTGGCGAACACCGGCGTCTCGGTCATGCTGCTCGGCGCGAGCGGGACGGGCAAGGAGTTGCTTGCGCGAGGCTTGCACGAGGCGAGCGACCGGGCCGGCGGGCGGTTCGTCGCGATCAATTGCGCCGCGATCCCGGAAACGCTGCTTGAGGCCGAACTGTTCGGGCACGAGAAAGGCGCCTTCACCGGAGCGGTGAAGACGACCGAGGGCAAGATCGAGCAGGCGCACGGCGGGACGCTGTTTCTCGACGAGGTGGGCGACATCCCGCTGCCCCTCCAGGTCAAGCTGCTGCGCTTCCTGCAGGAGCGGCAGATCGAGCGGATCGGCGGCCGCAAGGCGATCGATGTTGACACGCGGATCGTGTGCGCGACGCATCAGGATCTCGAGGCGATGATCGCCGAGGGCCGCTTTCGCGAAGACCTGTTCTACCGACTGGCCGAGATCGTGGTGAAGATTCCGCCGCTGTCGGAGCGGGCGGGCGACGCGGCCTTGCTCGCGCGGGTGTTTCTCAAGCGCTTCGCGGCCGAGATGAACCCTGGCGTCGGCGGCTTCGCACCCGATGCACTCGCGGCGATCGACGGCTGGAGCTGGCCCGGCAACGTGCGCGAGCTGGAGAACCGCGTGAAGCGCGCGGTGATCATGGCCGACGGGAAGCTGATCACCGCGGCTGATCTCGATCTGGACGCGGCGGCGAAGGACGATTTCCCTCTCAACCTGAAAGGCGCGCGGGAGCGGTCGGATCGCAAGATGATCCGCCACGCGCTGGCACGCAGCGACGGTAATATCTCGCATACGGCCAAGTTGCTCGGGATCAGCCGGCCGACGCTCTACGACCTGCTCAAGCAGTATGACTTGCAGGCGTAAACCGGTCTTGCGTCGGGCGCTGGCAGGCTTCGCTCTGCTGGCGTTGGTTGCGTGCGGTCAGGGAGAGCCCCAGCTCGCCCCGCTCGATGCCGCGCGCGCCGCGCTGGCACGTGGCGACGGACTGAGCGCGGAGATCGTGCTGCGGCGGATGCTGGAGCAAGGTACTCCGCGGGCGGACGTCGCGGCCTATCTCGGACAGGCGGAGCTTGCGCAGGGCAAGGTGATCGAGGCGCGCGATTGGCTCGCTTCGGGCGACTTCTCACCTGCCACCAGGGCGCACGGTTTCCATATGCTCGGCGTGCTCGAAATGCGTGGCGGCAATCTTCCCGCCGCCGGTGCTGCATTCGACCGCGCGCTGCGAAGCGATCCCGACAGTCCCGAGTTGTGGGTCGATATCGGCCGGCTGCGTTATCTCGGCGGCGAGCATACGCTCGCTCTCGAAGCGGCGGAGCGCGCGGTCGCTCTCGGCCCGCGCAATCCGGAGGCGTTGCGGTTCAGGGGGCAGCTGACCCGCGATACCCGCGGCCCGGCGGCGGCATTGCCGTGGTTCGAGGGGGCGCTGGAAGCAGCGCCGGACGACGCTGACATCCTGACGGACTACGCCGCCACGCTTGGGGAGAGCGGGCGGACGAGCGAGATGCTGGCTGCCGTGCGCCGGATGGCAGAAGTCGCTCCCCGTGATCCGCGCCTCTATTTCCTGCAGGCCACTCTGGCAGCGCGCGCGGGCGACTTCGATCTCGCGCGGGGGTTGCTCTCGCGGCGCGGCGACCTGGACCGGTTGAGCCCTGCCATGGCGCTGCTTTCGGGAGTGATCGATCTTCGGAGCGGCAACCCTGCGAGCGCCGCGCAAACTTTCGATCGCCTGCTCCTAAGCCAACCCGACAACCGCCGGGTGCGCCGGTTGCTCGCTCATGCGCTGCATCTTTCGGGCAACGACCGCGAACTGGTCTATCGCTTCGGCGATGCAGCGATGCGCTCCGATGCCGATCCCTATCTCGCTGCGACCGTCGGGCGCGCGTACGAGGCGCTGGGGCAGCGGGACAGGGCCGCACCGCTGCTGGAAAAGGCAAGCCGGGTGGATGGACCTCGCCTGGCGCCTCTCGCCACGTCCGTTCCGGTGGAGATCGCGCAGACGCGCGGCGGGGCGACCGGCGCCGATGCCGTCGCGCTCGTGCGCGGTCTGCTCGCCGCGGACCGGCTGCCGGAGGCGACGGCGGCGGCCGAGGCCTTTCGTGAGCGGTTTCCCGGTTCCTCCGACGCGCTCGGGCTTGCCGGGGATGCCTTGCTGGCAGCCGGGCAGCCGGCTGAGGCGCTCGAGCGGTACCGCGCGGCCGCCGGCATCCGGAGGTCGTGGCCGCTGACGCGCCGCATGCTTGCGGCCTACGCCGTGCAGAACGACCGCTCCGCCGCCTACGCGCTGCTCAACGAACATTTGCGCGCCGAGCCGCGCAATCGGGAGGCTGCGGCCATGCTTGCACTGCTCGCCTTCGATGCCGGCCGGCGGGAACAGGGCGCAGCGCTGCTCGATCACGCCCTAGCTTCGGGCGGCAGGCGCGATCCGCGGCTGTGGGCGCTGAAAGCCGAAGCCGGCTTGTTGCAGGGCGACGTCAACGGTGCGCGCGAAGCTGCCGAACACGCCTATCGCCTCCAGCGCAGCGATCCGCTGGCGAGGCGCGTTCTCGCCCGCGCTTTTGCCGCCTCCGGCAACGTCGCAGCGGCGCAAGCGCTCGCGGGGCGCTAGCCCACTCGACAGGCGAACGGCCGTTAGGCATGGCCGCGGCGTGGCCATTCCGATCCTCTCTCGCATCGACCCGATGGTGCGCCTGCTTGTTGTGGCCATCGCACTGGCGACGATTTTTCCTGCCGTGGGGGAAGGGCGGGAGGTGGCGCAGGTTGTGTCTAACTTTGCTATCTTTGCGCTGTTCGCGCTTAATGGACTAAGATTGCCGCGCGGCGAGGTGCTGCATGGGCTGCGGCATGCGCGGTTCCTCGTGCCGCTGCTCGTCTGGTGCTTCGGGGCGATGGCGCTGACGGGGCTCGGGTTGTCGCGCATCGGCGCGGGCCATCTGCCGCAGGAGCTCGCGATCGGCTTGCTGTTCCTGGGGACGCTTGCCTCGACCGTCCAGTCGGCGACCGCCTACAGCTCGCTCGCCGGCGGCGACGTCGCGCGGTCGGTCGTGGCGGCGGCACTGCTCAATATCGCGGGTGTGTTCGTTACGGCGCCGCTGTTTGCGGTGATGGGCGGCTTCGCAGCGGCCGAGATCGGCATGGGCGGCCTGGGCAAGATCCTCGCGCTGCTGGTCGTGCCGTTCGTGCTGGGGCAGGCGCTGCAGGGCGTCGGACGGTCATGGGTTCGGGCACACCCGGCGCTGGTGTCGACAATGGACCGGCTGGCGATCGCGATCGCGGTCTACGTCGCCTTCTCGGGCGCGGTCGAGCGAGGGATCTGGACCACGCTGGAAGCGGGACAATGGGCGATCCTGCTCGGCCTGCTGCTCGCGTTCCTGGCGGTCGGCTTCGGCGGAAGCTGGCTCTTCTCGGGCCTGTTCCGACTCGACTGGCCGACGCGCATCTCGTTCATGTTCGCAGGCGCGCACAAAAGCGTGGTGAGCGGCGCGCCGATCGCGCTGATCCTGTTCCCTCCGGCGAGCGCGGGCCTCGTGATGGCCCCGCTGCTCGCCTACCACCTGCTGCAATTGGTGGCGTCGGCCCCGCTGGCTAGTCGGCTGTCCCGCTCTCGCCCTTGACGCCCTCCAGCCGGTTGTGGCGGACCGACCACCACAGCGACAGGCCGATCAGGATCGCGCCGATCAAGCCGGTGATCGTTTCCGGAATGTGGACCACCGCGGAGAACAGCATGATCATCCCGAGCACGATGATCGCCCAGAAGGCGCCGTTCTCAAGGAAGCGGTACTGCGCGAGCGTGCCCTGCTTTACGAGGTGAATGGTCATCGAACGCACGAACATCGCGCCGATCGAGAGGCCGAGCGCGATCACGATCATGTTGTTCGAGAGCGCGAAGGCGCCGATCACGCCGTCGAAGCTGAACGAGGCGTCGAGCACGTTGAGGTAGAGGAACCCGCCCAGGCCGCTGCGCACCACCGCACCCTGCAGCCGCGCGGCCTCCGCACGCATTTCGAGAATGGTATTGACCCCCTCGACCGCGATGAAGGTGACGAGGCCGAGAATGCCCGCGATGAGGAACGTGAGGGCATCGGCCGGATCGAGCATCGTCGAAATGCCCCACAGGACCAGCAGGAGCAGCGCGATTTCCGCCGCGGGGAGCGCAGCGAAGCGGGCGAGCTGAACCTCGACGATGCGGACCCAGTGCACGTCCTTGTCGAGATCGAAAAAGAACTTGAGGCCGACCATGGCAAGGAACGCGCCACCGAAGCCGGCGATGCCGACGTGGGCAGAGCTGACGATCTCCTCGTACCGCAGCGGATCGTTGAGCGAGAGATTGAGCGTCTCGACCGGTCCGAGGCCTGCGGCGATGGCGACGATCGCCAGCGGGAAGACGACGCGCATGCCGAAGACCGCGAAGGCGATGCCCCAGGTCAGGAAGCGGCGCTGCCAGACCTCGTCCATTTCCTTGAGCACCGATGCGTTGACCACCGCATTGTCGAAGCTGAGTGAAACCTCCAGCACCGAGAGAACGACGATGATCCACAGCAGCGATGCGGTCGCGCCCAGGTTGCCCCCCGAGCTCGACCAGCCATACCACGCCCCGAGGGCAAGGCAGATCAGCGTGAAAATAAAGGAGAACTTATAGAAGCGAAGCAGCGTGGCCATGCGGGGGTCCCGTCGAAATATCTGCGCTCGTGGAGCGAGCGCGCGCTAGAAAATCCGCGGCAGAATCGCAAGTTCCCCGCGCCGCCGTTTGCCGGCCTATTTCGGCTGGTAGGTCTGCTCCTCGCCCGGAAAGGCGCGGCTGCGCACTTCGGCGGCGTAAGTCTCCGCCGCCTTCGCGATGACTTCGGCGATTTCCTCGTAGCGCTTCACGAAGCGCGGAACCCGCTCGAACATGCCGAGCATGTCCTCGGCCACCAGCACTTGCCCGTCGCACCGGGCCGAAGCGCCGATCCCGATCGTCGGGCAGGAGATACTCTCGGTCACCTCGATCGCGATGGGCTCGACCACGCCCTCTACGACGACGGCGAAGGCGCCGGCCTCGTCGAGCGCCTTGGCGTCCCCGACGATCTTGGCCGCCTCGGCGTCGCTGCGCCCGCGCGCGCCGTAGCCGCCGAGCACGTTGACCGCCTGCGGAGTCAATCCGATGTGTCCCATCACCGGAATGCCGCGCTGGCTGAGGAATGCGACCGTTTCGGCCATGGCCGCACCGCCTTCGAGCTTCACCCCGGCCGCTCCGCTTTCCTTGAGCAGGCGCGCGGCGCTTTCGAACGCCTGCTGCGGCGAGGCTTCGTAACTGCCGAAGGGCATGTCGACGATTACCACCGAATGATAGCTGCCGCGCACCACGGCGGCCGCATGGTTGGCCATCATGTCGAGCGTGACGGGAACGGTGGAGGGGAGGCCGTAGATCACCTGGCCGAGCGAATCGCCGACCAGCAGCAGATCGCAGTGCGCGTCGAGCAACTGGGCCTGACGCGCGGTGTAGGCCGTCAGCATGACCAGCGGTTCTTCGGTAACGCCGTCCTTCTTGCGCTGCCGGATCTTGGGCACCGTGAGGCGGCGCATCGGCTGCGGAGTGGGGGTAGCGCGGCTGGTCGCGGTATCGAGCTGGAAGGTCGTGGACATGCCGGTCTTCTAGCTCGCCGGTGGGGAACCGCCAACCGTGCCCTTGGCCTTGCGCGCGAAACTTGCAACAGGGGCCTGTAAGGAACGGGAAAGGGAACAATCGATGGTCGCAACGCCAAGCGCGCAAGCGGGAACGCAAAACTGGTCCTCGCGCACGGCCTTCATTCTTGCGGCGGTGGGCGCAGCGGTGGGGCTCGGCAACATCTGGCGCTTTCCGACCCTTGCCGGCGAGAACGGCGGCGGGGCTTTCGTGCTGTTCTACCTCGGCTGCGTGCTCTTGATCGGAATGCCGCTGATGCTGTCCGAATTCGTCGTCGGGCGGGCGGGCAAGTCGGATGCGGTGCAGTCGGTCTCGCGCGTGGCCGAACAATCGGGCGTATCCCGCCGATGGCGGGTTTTCGGTGGGATCGAGATCCTTGCCGGCTTCCTTATCCTCTCCTTCTATTCGGTCGTTGCGGGCTGGGTGATCTACTACGTCTGGCTTTCGGGCGGTGATTTCCTCTCCAATGCGTTTGCAGGGGAGCCCCTGCGCGGCGCCTTTCCCGATATGGGCCAGGACGCGGTGAGCGGAATGATGGCGGATCTCTTCGCGAGCCCCGGCCGGCTGATCCTGGTGCACGCGGTGTTCATGGCGGTGACGATCGGGATCGTCGCCAACGGTGTGCACGACGGGATCGAGAAGGCGGCGCTCTGGCTGATGCCCACGTTCTTCGTCCTTCTGATCTGCATCACGATTTACGGAGCATTCACGGGCGACTTCGGCCGCGCGCTGAGTTTCCTGTTTACCCCCGATTTTTCCAAGCTGACGACGCCGGTGATGAACGAGGCGCTCGGCCAGGCATTCTTCTCCCTCAGTCTCGGCGCCGGCGGACTGATCACCTATGGCGCCTACGTCGGGAAGGACGTCAATCTCGGCCCCACGGCGGCGACCATCAGTCTCACGGATACGGCAGTGGCTCTGGTCGCCGGGCTGATGATCTTCCCCATCGTTTTCGCGGTAGGGCTCGATCCGTCCGCCGGTCCGGCGCTGATCTTCCAGTCGCTGCCCGTTGCCTTCCAGACGATGCCGGGGGGATCGCTGATCGGCTTGCTGTTCTTCGTGCTGATCTTCTTTGCCGCGCTGACGAGTTCCATCTCGCTGCTCGAAGGGCCGACCGCCTGGGCAATGGACCGCTTCGGGCTGCGCCGGCCGATGGCCGCATTGCTGCTCGGCTTCATATCGTTCCTGATCGGTATTGCCTGTGCGCTGGGCTATAACGTGTGGGCGGATGTCCGGCCGCTCGGTTTCTGGAGCATCTTCGCCGAGACCGACATCCTCGATACGCTCGACGGATTCACCGGCAAGATCATGCTTCCGCTTGCGGGGCTCTTGCTGGCGATCTTCGTCGGCTGGAGGGCCGATCGACGCCTGGTGGAAGCCCAGAGCGGACTTTCGGGCGGAGCATTTGCCCTGTGGCGTTTCCTCGTGGCCTGGCTGTGCCCGGCGGCGGTGGGTCTGATCCTGCTGTTCGGCCTGTTTCCGAGTTTGTTGACAGGTTGATGAATCCCGCTTGTCAGCGCAACGCGATCGCATAAAACGGCGCGCCGGCTGGGAGGGGCGGGGGATTCTCGCTCGGGCCGCGGAGAGCCCCTGATGTTACTGGATCGCGTCAAACCGCTGGATGCAATTCTTGCAACGGCGGAAAAGAAGTCGCTGAAGCGTACGCTGGGCTGGTTCCAGCTCACGTTGTTCGGCATCGGCTGTGTCATCGGCACGGGCATTTTCGTACTGACCTCGGTCGGCGCACAGAAGGCGGGGCCGGGTCTCATGCTGGCCTTCGCCATTGCCGGGGCGGTCTGCATCGTCGCGGCGCTGTGTTATGCCGAGATCGCCTCGATGATCCCGGTCGCCGGCAGCGCCTACACCTACAGCTACGCGACCATGGGCGAATTCCTCGCCTGGACGGTCGGCTGGGCGCTGATCATGGAATACGCGATCGCCGCCTCGGCCGTGTCGGTCGGGTGGTCGGGTTATTTCACCGGCACGATCCTGGGAGGGCTGGGCGTAGAATTGCCCGCCTGGCTCAGCGCCGGACCGCTGGCTCTTGGCGGCGCCGAGGGCGGCCTGATCAACCTGCCCGCGCTGCTCATCGCGCTGCTGGTCACCAGCCTGCTGATCGTCGGCACGAGCGAAAGCGCCAAGTTCAACGCCCTGCTGGTCGCGATCAAGGTGACCGCGCTGACCCTCTTCGTCGCGCTGACGCTGACCAGCGTCGAGTTCGACGCCGAGAGGTTCAATCCATTCCTGCCTGCCGGCGTGTTCGGCGGCTTCGGAACCGGGGTTGGCGCCGTGGGCGCGGCGGCGACGATGTTCTTCGCCTATGTCGGCTTCGACGCGGTCTCGACCGCGGCGGAGGAAACCAAGAACCCGCAGCGCAACGTGCCGATCGGCCTGGTCGGATCGTTGCTGTTCTGCACCGTGTTCTACGTTCTAGTCGCCGCAGGTGCGATCGGCACGATCGGCGGGCAGCCGATCATGGACGCCCTGGGCATTCCGCTCGAAACCGGCTCGCCCGAACTCGCGCGGCAATGCGCGATGCCGCAATATGCCGACGCGCTGGTGTGCTCGAACGAGCCGCTCGCGCATGTGCTGAAGGTTCTGGGCTTCTCGTGGTTCGGCAATGCGATCGGGATCGCGGCGATCCTCGCCCTGCCGTCGGTCATTCTCATCCTGATCTTCGGGCAGACGCGCATCTTCTTCGTCATGAGCCGCGACGGCCTGATGCCGGAGATGCTCAGCCGCGTGCACCCGAAGTTCCACACGCCGCACGTGGTGACCGCGATCACCGGCGCGGTCGTGGCCGTGGCGGCCGCGTTCTTCCCGGTCGGGCAGTTGGCCGACATTTCCAATGCGGGGACGCTCTATGCGTTCTTCATGGTGGCGCTGGCGGTGATGGTGCTCCGGCGCCGGGATCCCGGCCGCGCGCGGGGCTTCCGGGTGCCCATACTGTGGCTCATCGCGCCGTTGACGATCGCAGGGTGTCTGTTCCTGTTCCTCAACCTGCCGAGCGCGGCCATGCTGTTCCTGCCGGCGTGGACGGTGCTGGGGCTGCTCGTCTACTTCCTCTACAGCCGGAGTCGCAGCCATCTGGGCCGCGGGATCGTGGAAGTGGTGGACGACATCGGCGGGGAGGAGACGATGATCCCGATCCATCCTGATGGGCGGGCGGACTGAGTTCTCCTTTCTGGAAAACGGGAAAGGGCTGCCTCGCGAGGCAGCCCTTTTTCTTTGTCCGCCGGATCGGCTTTAGAGCCTGGTGTCGGCGTGCTGCTTGCTCGCATCCTCGCGGACGTCCATGCCGAGCGCCATCTTGGCGGTGTCGAGCAGTCCCATATCGCCGTTCCAGATCTCCGCCTCGCCCAGGTCCATACGCAGGAACAGGATGTCGGGATCGTCCTTGCCGCCGTCGAACCAGGCTTCGGCGAAGTTGCTCCAGAACTGATCGAAGCGTTCGCGGCTGGTTTCAACCGTCAGTGTACCGTGGAAACGCGCGTAGATGTCGTGGCCCTTGCCCTCGAACGTCGCGGTGGCCGGGCCGAGCGCGGCGAACTTGCCCTGCTTGTGGGTGAAAAACCAGATCGCGCTGTTCGCGTCCTTGTCGAGCTGCGCGCTCATGGGCACCGCGCTGGTGGTGTCGCTGTCGAGCTGGAGGAAGAGGAACGGCGAATCCGCGAGCGCCGTCCAGAATTTGGTCTTCAGCTTGTCGGGGTCGCCTTGGCGGTATTTCATGGGGATGGCTCCTTTCGTGGGGGCAACGGGGCGGCGGGAGCTTTCGTTCCTTACGGCACCGAGCGGTTGCCAATCGGTACAGAACGGAACATAATAGGAACATATGAGTCGTTCCTCCATGCCCAAGACGCTTTCCGACCTGTGCGATGTCGATACGCTCGCCGCCGCGCGCAGCATGCGCTGGCGGCCGGGGCTTGCCGCGCCTGCGCATAGCGAGATCTTTGCCAGCGGGTGCGAGGGCGGCGGGGCAGGCTTGGCGCTGGCGCTTGCCTGCGATGCGTTGCGTTCGTCGCTTGCCGAAGACGAGGACCGCCGTGCCGTCCTGTGGGTACAGGATCGCGCGGCGGTGCGGCTCACCGGGCGGCCTTACCGGCCCGGGCTTCCGGCGGAGCTGCGCCATCGGCTGATCCATGTCGTGGCGGAGAAGGCGGAGGATGCGCTGTTCGCCCTGGAGGAAGGGCTACGCTGCCGCGAGCTCGCCTTCGTGATCGGCGAACTGACGGGCAACCCGAAGGCGCTCGATTTCACCGCCTCGCGCCGATTGAGCCTCACGGCGGAGAAGCACGGCGTGCCGCTGTGGCTGGTGCGGCTCGATGCGCAGCGCGATCTTTCTTCCGCCCGAATGCGGTGGGACGTGCGCGCTGCCGCTTCGCCGCCGCCACGCTGGAATGCGGCCGCGCCCGGCAACCCGAGCTGGCGTGCCGAACTGTTCCGCGCGCGCGCCCATGCCCCTGGAGAATGGATATTGCGTGATGACGGACGAAGTCTCGTCGCCGCCCCGCCGCATTCTGTCGGTGTGGCTGCCGCGGCTGGCGATCGACCGCTGGCGGTTGGGTGAGAGGTGCGCGCGCGGGGAAGGGCCGGACGCCGACCCGCTCGCGCTGATCGCCGAAACCGCGCACGGGCCGCGCATCGATGCGGTCAACGATGCCGGCCGCGCTGCGGGTGCGCGGCGCGGCATGATGCTGGCCGACGCACGCACGCTCTGCCCGCGGCTGAAGGTTGCCCCGTCCGACCCGGAGGGCGATCTCGCGTTTCTCGGGAAGCTGGCCGTCTGGGCGCAACAGTGGGGGCCGTGGAGCGCGCTCGACGCGCCCGACGGGCTGGTAATCGACGTCACCGCCGTGGCGCATCTGTTCGATGGCGAGGCGCGGCTGCTTGCCGATGTGCAGGCCGCTTTCGCCCACCGCCGCCTGGCCGCGCGCCTCGCGATCGCGCCGACCGCAGGCGCGGCCTGGGCGCTGTCGCACTTCGGGCCGGAGCGTGCGATCCTGCAGCCGGGCGACGATGCAGCGGCATGCCTTGAGGAGCTGCCGGTCGCCGCGCTGCGGCTTGACGACGAAGTGCTCGTCGTGCTCCGCCGCCTCGGCCTCAAGCGGCTGGGCGACCTGCACGGGATCGGCCGCAGCGCGCTCCACCGGCGCTTCCGCAACCGCAAATCGCCCGCGGCCAATCCGCTGATCCGGATGGACCAGCTTCTCGGCCGCGTGTCGGAGCCGCTGCTGCCCGTGGTGCGGCGGCAGGCGCCGCTCGTCCAGCGCCGGCTGCTCGAGCCGATCCGCCATCGCGAACTGCTGGACCAGGTGGTGGCCGATCTGGCCGGCGACATGGCGCGCGAACTCGAAGGCAAGGGGCAGGGCGCCCGACGGCTCGAAATCGGCCTGTGGCGGGTGGATGGCGACGTGGCGACGCGATATCTGGAACTCTCCGCCGCCACGCGGGACCCGGCGCATATGCGCCGGCTGTTTTCGGCCAAGCTCGACGACGTGGATGCCGGGTTCGGTATCGAGATGGTGCGCATGCGCGCGAGCTGGACCGAGCCGCTGGCGCTGGAGCAGGGCGATATCGAGACGGCGGCCGAGACGCAGGGCACCTCGCTCGCCGCCTGCATCGACCGGCTGACGGTGCGGCTCGGCGAGAAGGCGGTGCGCCGTCCGGTCGTGCACGCCAGCCATATGCCCGAGCGCGCGCAGCGCTGGCGCCCGCCGCTGGAGCATGAGCCTGCCGCACAGGAGGAACTGCGCTTCCACGCCCGTCCGCTGAAGCTGCTCGACCGGGCGGAGAAGATCGCCGTGCTCTACGCCACTCCGGACGGGCATCCGAAGGCCTTCCGCTGGCGCGGACAGGTGCGCGAGATCGCGCGCGTCGAAGGACCCGAACGGATCGCGCCCGAATGGTGGCGCTCGAAGTCGACGGCCCGTCTGCGCGATTACTATCGGGTCGAGGACACCGCGGGATGCCGCTACTGGATCTACCGCCACGGATTGCCCGACGACGGGCGCGGCGGGCTGCCGGACTGGTTCCTGCAAGGGCTATGCGCGTGAAAGCGCTAGGCAAATCCGGCATGAGAACATATAGTGAACGAATGGAGTCGCAGTCCATTCTCGAAAGGCTCGGGATTCTCGCCGATGCCGCGAAGTACGACGCTTCGTGCGCCTCTTCGGGCACGTCCAGCAGGAACAGCCTCGGCGGCAAGGGCATCGGCTCGACCGAAGGCATGGGCATCTGCCACGCCTATGCTCCCGACGGCCGCTGCATCTCGCTGCTGAAGATCCTGCTGACCAACCACTGCGTGTTCGACTGCCACTACTGCATCAATCGCAAGAGCTCGAACGTCCGCCGCGCGCGCTTCACGCCGCAGGACGTCGCGGATCTCACGCTCAGCTTCTACCGCCGCAACTACATCGAAGGGCTGTTCCTCTCCTCCGGCATCGTGAAGAGCTCCAACCGCACGATGGAGCAGTTGATCGAAGCCGCGCGCATCCTGCGGGAGGAGCACGACTTCCGCGGCTATATCCACCTCAAGACGATCCCGGAGGCGGATCCCGAACTGGTCCATCAGGCCGGGCTCTATGCCGACCGCGTCTCTATCAACGTCGAACTGCCGACCGACAGCGGCCTCACCCGCCTCGCGCCCGACAAGAATGCGCGCCAGATCGAAGGCGCGATGGGGAGGACGAAGGACGACATTGCCGAGGCGAGTGATGCGAAGAGGAAGTTCCGCCACGCGCCGCGTTTCGCGCCCGCCGGCCAGTCGACGCAGATGATCGTCGGTGCGGACGCGGCGACCGATGCGGATATCGTGGGCAAGGCGAGCCGGCTCTACGGCAGCTTCGGGCTGCGCCGCGTCTATTACTCGGCCTTCAGTCCGATCCCCGACGCTTCGGCGGTCCTGCCGCTGAAGCGCCCGCCGCTGATCCGGGAGCACCGGCTTTACCAGTCCGACTGGCTGATGCGCTTCTACGGCTACAAGCCGGCCGAGGTAATGCAGGCGGCCGGGGCGGACGGGATGCTACCGCTCGACATCGATCCCAAGCTCGCCTGGGCGCTCAAGTTTCGCGACCGCTTCCCGCTCGACGTCAATTGCGCGGCGCGCGAGGACCTGCTGCGCGTGCCCGGGCTCGGCGTCGGCGCGGTCGATCGCATTCTCGCCGCGCGCCGCCACCGCACGCTGCGCCTCGACGACGTTGCGCGGCTGACCCGGTCGATCGCCAAGGTCCGCCCGTTCCTGTGCACGGTGGACTGGCGCCCGACCGCGCTCACCGACCGCGCCGACTTGCGCGCGCTGCTGGCGCCGAAACAGGAACAACTGGAACTGTTCGCGGCATGAGCGCGCTCCAGCACCTCGAATTCGACACCTGTTACCTCGTGCATCTGCCCGAGCCGGACGACTTCGACGCCTGGCGCGAGCGGGCGCGGGCACTGATCCAGTGCGATGTGCCGCCCGACCGGATCGTCTGGACTGCGCCGGGCGGAGCAGGGGACCTCTTCGCGCAGGGAGATCCGCACTTGCCCGTGCCGGAGCCGGATGCGCGGCCTGTGCGTGCGAGCCGCCGCTTCGTGGAACTCGCGCGTCAGGCTGTGCTCCACACCGATGCGGAGCGTTTCGCGCTGCTCTATCGCGTGCTCTGGCGGCTTCAGGCCGATCCCCGGATCATGGAGGACAAGGCGGACCTCGACGTCCGGCGCATCGAGGAACTGGACAAAGCCGTGCGCCGCGACAGCCACAAGATGCACGCTTTTGTGCGCTTCCGCCGCGTCGAATCCGACGAGGAGGAGAACGGCGAGCACTATGTCGCCTGGTTCGAGCCGGAGCATCATATCCTGCGCGCGAACGCAGGGTTCTTCGTGCGCCGTTTCGCCAACATGAAATGGTCGATTCTCACCCCGCGTGGCAGCCTGCACTGGGACGGCGAAACGCTGGAGGAAGGGCCGCCCGCGCAGCGCGCCGACGCGCCTACCGGCGATCCGATGGAGGATCTCTGGCGCACCTATTACGCATCGATTTTCAATCCCGCGCGTTTGAAGGTCGGGGCGATGCTCAAGGAGATGCCCCGCAAGTACTGGAAGAACATGCCCGAGGCGGCGCTCATTCCCGAGCTTGTCGCCGGGGCGCAGAAGCGGGAATTGCAGATGGTCGCGGAAGGCGCGCCGGAGACTGAAGATCGGCCCGAGACGCTCAAGGCAGTCGACAAGGCGATCCACCGATGCCGCAGATGCCCGATCGGCTGCCTCGACAACCAGGCGGTGATGGGGGAAGGGCCGAAGGACGCGGCGCTGATGATCGTCGGCGAACAGCCGGGCGATCAGGAGGACTTGGCCGGCCGGCCCTTCGTCGGGCCCGCGGGGCAGTTGCTCGATCGGTATCTCGAGAAGGCGGGAGTTGAGCGCAAGGAGGCTTACCTCACCAACGCGGTCAAGCATTTCAAGTTCGTCCAGCGCGGCAAGCGGCGGCTGCACCAGTCGCCGACCGCGAAGGAAATCGACATCTGCCGCTGGTGGCTGGAAAGCGAGCGCGCGATCATCCAGCCCAAGCTGATCCTCGCCACGGGCGCCAGCGCCGCGCGCGGCATACTCGGCAAGACGGTGAGCATTTCGAAAACGCGCGGCGAACCCATTCCGCTCGAGGACGACAGCGAACTGTGGGTCACGGCGCATCCTTCCTACCTCCTGCGCCTCGATGGCGAGGCGAAGGAGAAGCAGTCTCGCCTGTTCGAAGCCGATCTTGCCGCGGTGAAGGAGCGGTTGGCGGAGCTGGCGGGATGAACTCGCAATTTCATCGTCGTTCCCGTGAAAGCGGCAATCCGTTTCCTGTCGATCGGAGCTGGATCCCCGCGTGCGCGGGGATGGTGAAATGAAGGACGGCGCACGAACATGCCCGATGCCCCGATCACACCCGGCAAGCGCCGGATCGAGATCGATCCCGATCTGATCGATGCGCCCCCGCGCGCGCCGTTCGTCGAACTGGGGCTGGTTTCCAATTTCAGCTTTTTGCGGGGGGCCTCGGATGCTCCCGATCTGGTGAAGGCCGCGCGCGAACTCGGCTACGACGCGATCGGGATTGCCGACGCGAATACGATGGCTGGCGTCGTGCGCATTCACTCGAATGCAAAAGAAGCGAAAATACGGCCGGTTATCGGCTGCAGGATAGAAACGGTAGAGGGCCTTTCCTTCCTCGCCTATCCGGTGGGCCGCGCAGCCTATGGCCGGCTCTGTCGGCTGATTTCGGCCGGACGGATGAACACACTCGACGGCAAGTGGCAGGACAAGGGCGTGTGCGATATCTCGCTTCGCATGCTGGCCGACCATGCGGAGGGGGTGCAGTTGATCCTGCTGCCGCCGGACGATCTGGCGAAACAAGTCACGATCGCGGTGCCGAACAACGTCATCCCGTTCCCCGCCCCGGATTCCCGTGCGGCGGAGGATATCTCCGCATCTCTGCGCGAAATAACAGAAGGTTTCGCCGATCTTCTGCCGCATCTTGTGAGCCAGCTTCCGACCTTGCGCCACCTGGCGGCGTCATACCTCTACGCGGGTGACGATATTGCACGGATCGATCGGCTCGATGCGCTGGCACGGGCGAACGGGCTTGCCCTGCTTGCGACCAACGACGTCCATTATCATGCGCCGGATCGGCGGCCTTTGCAGGATGTCATGACGGCAATCCGCCACAAGACGACAGTGGCCGAGGCCGGGCACCGGCTGTTCGGAAATGCCGAGCGGCACCTCAAATCGCCCGGCGAGATGGTCAAGCTGTTCGCACGCTGGCCCCACGCCATTGCGGCGGCGCGTGAGGTGGCGGATGCCTGCACCTTCAACCTGAAGGAACTGAAGTACGAATACCCGGACGAGATCTATCCCGACGGCATGACGCCGCAGCAATACCTTGAAAAGTCGACATGGGAGGGTGCGCAGAGGTATTATCCTGATGGCGTGCCCGACAGTGTGAAGGGAGCGCTCGATCACGAATTGGCGCTGATCGAAAAGCTCAAGCTCGCCCGCTACTTCCTGACGATCAAGAGTATCGTTGATTTCGCGCGAACCCGAGAGAAGCCGATCTTGTGCCAAGGGCGCGGATCGGCGGCCAACTCGGCGGTCTGTTATTGCCTTGGGATCACTGCGGTCGATCCTGCAAAGCATCAATTGCTGTTCGAGCGCTTCATTTCGGACGAACGTAACGAACCGCCCGACATCGATGTCGATTTCGAGCATGAGCGGCGCGAGGAGGTCATCCAGCACATCTACGAGAAGTACGGCCGCGACCGCGCGGGTCTGTGCGCCACGGTGATCCATTACCGCCCGCGCATGGCGATCCGCGAAGTCGGCAAGGTCATGGGTCTTTCCGAAGATGTGACCTCAGCCCTGGCACGTACCGTCTGGGGCGGACATGGCCGCAAGATCGACGAGAACCACGTCATGCGGGAAACGGGTCTCGACCTTTCCGACCCGCACTTGAGACGGGTTCTGAAGTTGACCGAACAGATGATCGGCATGCCGCGGCATCTCAGCCAGCATGTCGGCGGTTTCATCCTGACCCAGGGTCCGCTGATCGAGACGGTGCCGATCGGCAACGGGGCCATGGCCGATCGCACTTTCATCGAATGGGACAAGGACGACATCGACGATCTCGGCATCCTGAAGGTCGACGTGCTCGCGCTCGGCATGCTGACTTGTATCAGGAAGTGCTTCGATCTCGTTGAAAAACATTGTGGAAACTCGCTGACGCTTACCACGGTGCCGCCCGATAAAGAGGCTGTCTATGACATGCTGTGCCGAGGCGATTCCATCGGCGTCTTCCAGGTGGAGAGCCGCGCGCAGATGAACATGCTGCCCCGGTTGCGCCCGCGCTGTCTCTACGATCTCGTCGTTCAGGTGGCGATCGTGCGGCCCGGGCCGATCCAGGGCGATATGGTCCATCCCTATCTGAAGCGGCGGAAGGAACGGCGCGAGGGCAAGAAGGCCTTCGAACTGCCGGGGCCTGCGCCAGAGCATGGTCCACCGGACGAACTCTCATCGATTCTGGGGCGAACGCTCGGCGTGCCGATCTTCCAGGAGCAGGCGATGAAGATCGCGATCGACGCGGCCGAGTTTACTCCGGCCGAAGCGAACCAGTTGCGCAAGGCCATGGCCACGTTCCGCAACCGCGGAACCGTCGATGAACTGGAAGAGCGGATGGTCGGCAGGATGATCGAGCGCGGCTACGACCCCGAATTCGCCGAACGCTGCTTCAACCAGATCAAGGGGTTCGGCGAATACGGCTTCCCCGAAAGCCATGCGGCGAGCTTCGCGCATCTGGTCTACGTCTCGAGCTGGCTCAAGTGTTACTATCCCGCGGTCTTCGCCTGCGGCCTGCTCAACTCGCAGCCGATGGGGTTCTATGCCCCCGCGCAGATCGTGCGCGATGCGCAGGCGCACGGTGTCACCGTGTTGCCGATCGACGTCAATGCGTCGGACTGGGATTGCACTCTGGAGAGCTGCGTGGATCAGCCCCTCGACAAGGACCGCATGGATAGGCACGTCGCGCTTCGCCTAGGGCTGCGGCAGGTCGATGGCCTGCCCGAGCATGTTGCTGCCGGGCTCGTCGACGAGCGGGTCAGGAACGGCTCTTATCGTGACGTCGCCGATCTGCGCGATCGGGCGAAAGTGCCCGTGGGCCATATCGAGCGGCTCGCGAGTGCCGATTGCTTCGGCTCGCTCGGGTTGTCGCGGCGGCAGGCGTTGTGGGACGCGCGCAGTCTGGTGGCGGCGCCCGACCTGCCGCTGTTCCGTTACGCCGAGGAGCGCGACGAGGGGGTGGAGAAAGGCACCACCCGCCTGCCAAAGATGCCGCTGGGCGAGGAAGTGGTCACCGATTACCAGACGACGCGGCTCAGTCTGAAGGCGCATCCCTTGTCTTTCCTCCGCGCCGAACTCAGCGCACGCGGTTTCGTGCGCGCTTGCGATCTGCGCACGCGCAAGTATCGCTCGATCGTCAATGTCGCGGGGGTCGTGCTGATCCGCCAGCGGCCGGGTTCGGCCAAGGGCGTGTGCTTCATCACGCTGGAGGACGAGACCGGGGTGGTGAATCTCGTCGTCTGGCCCGATCTGATGGAAAGACAGAGAACCGTCGTGATGGGGGCGCGTTTGATGGAAGTGCGCGGAAGAGTGGAATACGACGGCGAGGTGATCCATGTCATCGCCAGCGACCTGGTCGATGCGACCCACCAGCTTCGCAAGCTGTCGGACGACACGCCGGGCGCGCCGACCGAGGAGGATTACCGCCACAGGCACCCGCGCAACGTGCGGATCATTCCCAAGTCGCGGGATTTCCATTGAGCCGCGGGCGCTGGCGCATCTCCCGCCGCATCGGGCACTTTCGCGGCGACAGGCGTGTGGTCTGGCTGCTGATCGTCGCCGGCCTGCTGCTCGCCGCGCGCGGGTGGCTGGCCGATCATCCGCAGCACAATCCCTGGGCGCCGCTCGACCTCAACGATCCGCCGGGCTGGGCGACACAGAGCAAGCTGCTCGCGCTCAAGGACGATCCAGTCGAGTGCCGCGCCGTGCTCGAGCGCAGCGGCGTCGAATTCCGCGCGCTCGAGCCGCAAGGGGAGGGAGCTTGCAGGCGCGAGGACCGCACCGTGCTCGCCGCGCTGCCGCTCTCGCCCGACGTGCCGCCGACGACCTGCCCGGTGGGCATCGGCCTCGAACTATGGCTGCGTGACGTCGTGCAGCCGGCCGCGACCGAGCGCTTCGGCGCCGAAGTGGCGCGAATCGAGCACTTCGGCGCCTTCAGCTGCCGCCGCCTCTATGGCCGGGCGGAGGGACGCTGGAGCGAGCATGCCACCGGCAATGCGATCGATATCGCCGCCTTCGTACTCGCCGATGGGCAGCGGATCGCGGTGTTTGGCGACTGGACCGGCGAGGATGAGGAGGCGGCGTTCCTGCGCGAGGTGCGCGATGGCGCCTGCCCGCTGTTCGCCACTGTGCTTTCGCCGGATTACAACGCGGCGCACGCCGACCATTTCCACTTCGACCAGTCCGGCCGATACATGGGCGTCTGCCGCTAGTCGAACTCCGCTCAGACGGCCTCGAAGGCGTACCCGGCTGAACGCACCGTGCGGATCGGGTCGGGTGCACCGGCCAGTTCGATCGCCTTGCGCAGCCGTCGGATATGCACGTCGACCGTGCGCAGCTCGATGTCGCTGCCGGTGCCCCACACGCCGTCGAGAAGCTGGTTGCGACTGAAGACGCGGCCCGGGCTTTCCATGAAGAACTTGAGCAGCCGGTATTCGGTCGGGCCCATCTGCAGGGTCTGCCCGCGGCGCGCGACCTTGTGTGCGACGGGGTCTAGCTTGATGTCGCCGACCTCGATCGTCTCGCCGGCGAGGGCCGGCCGGATCCGGCGCAGGACGGCGGCGACACGCGCCAGCAGCTCGCGGGGCGAGAAGGGCTTGGTCACGTAGTCGTCGGCGCCAGTTTCGAGGCCGCGGATGCGGTCGTCCTCCGCCTCGCGCGCGGTGAGCATGATGATCGGAACGTGGGCGGTCGCCTTGTCGCGGCGCAGACGGCGGCAGACCTCGATGCCGCTGGTCCCTTCGATCATCCAGTCCAGAATGACGAGGTCGGGCACTTCCTCGGCGGCGAGCACCAGGGCTTCGTCACCGTCGGCCGTAGCGCGAACGCGGTAGCCCTCGTTGGCGAACCGATACTCGAGCAGTTCCGAAAGGGCGGGGTCGTCTTCGACGAGAAGGAGCGTTGCGGTGGTCATGACGAATTCAAGACACCGCGATTATTTCACTTTGACGACACGCGTGTCATGAATCGTCATCAGCCGGATAAGTGCCGGTTGCCGCGTAGTGGACCATTTCCGCCACGTTGGTCGCGTGGTCGCCGATCCGCTCGATATTGCGGGCGACGAAGAGAAGCTGGGCTGCGGTCGAAATGGTCGAAGGATTCTCGACCATGTGGCTGACCAGATTGCGGAAAATAGAATTGTAGAAATTGTCGACCTTGCGGTCGGCCGCGATCACCTCGCGCGCCAGCACCGGATCGCGCGCCCCGTAGGCGGTGAGCACGTCGTGAACCATCTCGGCCGCGAGCTCGCCCATCGCGGGCAGCAAAGTCAGCGGCTCGAAATGCCGGCGGTCGGCGATCTCGCGGCTCGCCTTGGCGATCGCCTTCGAATAGTCGCCGATCCGCTCGACCACGCCGGCGATCTTCAGCGCCGCGATCACCTCGCGCAAGTCGTCCGCCATCGGCGCGCGCAGCGCGATCACGCGCACGGCGAGCTTGTCGACTTCGGATTCGAGGGCGTCGATCTTCTTGTCGCCCTTGATGATCTGCTGAGCCAGAGCATCGTCGCCCTTCACCAGAGCATCCATGGCGTTCTGCACGGCCACTTCGGCGAGGCCGCCCATCTCCGCGATAAGGCCGCGAAGCCGGGTGATGTCCTCGTCGAACGCCTTGACTGTATGCTCGGTCATCAGCCGTACCTGCCCGTAATATAATCCTTCGTCCGCTCCTCGAGCGGATTGGTGAATATGTCAGAAGTCCGGCCGTATTCCACCATCTTTCCGAGGTGGAAGAACGCCGTGCGCTGGCTGACGCGTGCGGCCTGCTGCATCGAATGGGTGACGATGACGATGGCGTAGCGCCCGTTGAGCTCGTCGATCAGTTCCTCGATCTTGGCGGTCGCGATCGGGTCAAGCGCGGAGCACGGCTCGTCCATCAGGATCACCTCGGGATCGACCGCGATCGCGCGCGCGATGCACAGGCGCTGCTGCTGGCCGCCCGAGAGCGCGGTGCCGCTATCCTCGAGGCGGTCCTTCACCTCGTTCCACAGGCCTGCGCGCTGGAGCGAGGTTTCGACGATCGCGTCGAGTTCCTGCTTGCCCTCGGCCAGGCCGTGGATGCGCGGACCGTAGGCGATGTTCTCATAGATCGTCTTCGGAAAGGGGTTCGGCTTCTGGAACACCATGCCCACGCGTGCGCGAAGCTGCACGACATCCATCTTCGAGCGGTAGATGTCCTCGCCGTCGAGCACGATCTCGCCTTCCACTCGGGCCGAGGGGATCGTGTCGTTCATGCGGTTGAGCGTGCGCAGGAAGGTCGATTTTCCGCAGCCCGATGGGCCGATGAAGGCGGTGACGTACTTGGTCGGGATGTCGATCGAAACGTGGTCGATCGCCATCTTGTCGCCGTAGAACACGGAAACGTCCCGCGCGCTCATCTTCGCTTCGGTGTCGTCCAGGTTGGGATGGATTACGGTCACCACTTTTTCTCGAATTTGTTGCGCAGGTAGATTGCGAGGCCGTTCATCACGAGGAGGAACAGCAGGAGCACGATGATCGCAGCCGAGGTCCGCTCGACGAATCCCCGGTCGATCTCGTCCGACCATAGGAAGATCTGAACCGGCAGGACAGTCGCGGGTGAAGTAAATCCGTCGGGCGGCGAGGCGACGAAGGCGCGCATGCCGATCATCAGCAGCGGCGCGGTTTCGCCCAGCGCACGGGCCATGCCGATGATCGTGCCGGTGAGAATGCCGGGAAGGGCGAGGGGGAGCACGTGGTGGAACACCACCTGCACCGGCGATGCGCCGATCGCGAGCGCACCGTCGCGGATCGACGGCGGCACCGCCTTGATCGCGTTGCGTCCCGAAATCACGATAACCGGCATCGTCATCAACGCCAGCGTCATGCCCCCGATCAGCGGCGCCGACCGCATGCTCGGGAAAATCCACAGGAACACCGCGAGACCCAGCAGACCGAAGATGATCGAGGGAACCGCGGCGAGATTGTTGATCGACACCTCGATCAGGTCGGTCCAGCGGTTCTTGGGCGCGTATTCTTCGAGATAGAGCGCGGCGAGAACGCCGATCGGGAACGCCAGCGCGAGCGTGACGATCATCGTCAGGATCGAGCCCTTGAGAGCGCCCCAGATGCCGACCTGCTGCGGATCGGTGGCATCGGCGCGGCTCAGGAAGCCGACGTCGAATGCCGTTCCCAGCTTGCCTTGCTCCACGAGCCGGGCGGCGAGAGCCTGTGTCTCGTCGGAACCCTCGCCGTTGAGCGCGGCGGCCAAATTGGGGCTCGCCGGGAGATCGAAGGTCGCTGTGGTGTTCAGCAGCGAAGGATCGTCGATGATCGCCTGGCCGACCTCGCGCCAGGCACCGCTGCCGAGTTGTGCGGCACCTTGCGGGCCAAGCTCCTGCTCGGCGAAGAATTCCACCACTGAAGGCAGGTCCTGCGCCTCGAGACTCTGCATGCCGCCGGGCTGCGACAGCACGGCCGGATCGCCGGCAATGCCCGCCTGGGTGAAGTCGATCGGCACCGTCAGCTCGGCGCGCTGGAAGCCGCCGATGCCGTTCAGCGTCATCGTTACCAGCAAGAACGCCAGCACCGCGATCGAGAACATGATCGCAGCGATGCCTGCCAGCTTGAAGCGGCGCTCGGAAGCATAGCGCTTCTTGAGCCGCTCCTCGAAGACGGGGGTGCGTGTCGGGGGAATGCGCTCACTCATAGGCTTCACGGAACCTCTTCACGACGCGCAGGGCGATGAAGTTGAGGCCAAGCGTGACCAGGAACAGCACGAAGCCGAGGGCAAAGGCGCTCAGCGTCGCCGGATGGTCGAAGCTGCCTTCGCCGGTCAACATGGCCACGATCTGCACCGTCACGGTGGTCATCGCCTCCAGCGGGTTGGCGCTGAGATTGGCGGCGGTCGATGCGGCCATGACGACGATCATCGTCTCTCCGATCGCGCGGCTGATGGCGAGCATGATGCCGGCGACGATGCCGGGCAGGGCCGCGGGCACGAGCACGCGGCGGATGGTTTCCGAAGTCGTCGCGCCCATCGCGAGGCTGCCGTCGCGCATCGCCTGCGGGACGGCCGCGATCGAATCGTCGGCCATCGAGGAAACGAACGGAATGATCATCACGCCCATCACCAGGCCGGCCGCCAGCGCGCTTTCGCTCGACGGATTGGACATGCCGGCGGCGAGCGCCAGGTCGCGGATCGCGGGGGCGACGGTCAGCGCCGCGAAATAGCCGTAGACGACGGTCGGGACACCGGCGAGGATCTCCAGCGCCGGCTTGACCCATGCGCGCACGCTAGGTCGGGCATACTGGGTCAGATAGATCGCGCTCATCAGCCCGAGCGGAATGGCGACGATCATCGCGATGATCGCGCCGATGTAGATCGTGCCCCAGAACAGCGGGATCGCGCCGTAGCGGCTCGGATCGGGGTTCGCCGCGCTCGACATTGGATCCGGACCCCAGTGGGTGCCGAACAGGAAGTCGATCGGATTGACCATTCCGAAGAACCGGATCGTCTCGAACACCAGACTGGCGAAGATCCCCAGCGTCGTGAGGATCGCGACCAGCGACGCGAGCAGCAGGACGACCATGATGGTCCGTTCGACGCGGGTACGGGCGGCGAAGTCGGGCTTGATGCGCAGGAAGGCCCATACGCCGCCGAGGAAGCCGAGGATGAGCGTTACGACGATCCCGATGGCCTGGTAGCGCCCAATCGCCTCCCGGTAGGGTTCGACCAGCGCACGCGCCTGGTCGTTGAAGACGGCCGGCGCCGTTCCCATCGCCACCGCTCGGGCTTCGGCGAGCATCGATTCGCGCTGGAAACCGAACGCGGGAAGATCGGCCGCTGCCGGGGAGGCGAGCACGTGCTGGCTGACGAGGTGCGGGCCGACGATGCTCCACAAGGCGATGAAGAGGACCATCGGAACCACGATCCACAGCGCCACGTACCATCCGTGATAGCTGGGGAGGGCCGCCATCGCGCTCGCGCCGCTCGCCCGGCGGAAGGCCCATGCGCGCGACCGTGCGGCAAGCCATCCGGCCAGCCCCAGTCCCAGCGCCAGAAGAAGAAGAATGGTGAGAGACACGCCTGTTGCGACCTAGCTCGAGAGGGTTTCGAACGGACGCAAGCGCGCGGGCCACGAGCTTGCCATGGAGGCTTTGTTGAACTTTCGTGACAATTTCATGACACTTCCTCGGCGGTCTTGGCGACGGTCGGAATGCGCACGGCGATGGTCGTGCCTTGGCCAAGCTTGCTCGCAATGTCGAGGCGTCCGCGGTGTCGCTCCACAATGTGCTTGACGATGGCCAGGCCGAGCCCCGTTCCGCCCGAGGCGCGGCTGCGGCCCGGATCGGTGCGGTAGAACCTGCGCGTCAGGTGCGGGAGATGCTCGGGCGCGATGCCTTCGCCGCGGTCGGTGACGGTCAGTTCCGCGTCGCCTTCGGGCAAGCGGTGCAGGGTGACCACGACCTTTTCCTCCGGCGCGCCGTACTTCAGCGCATTATCGACCAGGTTGCGGATGAGCTGTTCAATCTGGCGCGCATCACCCCTGATCTCGATGTCGCCTTCACAATTGAGGTCAAGGCGATCCTGCCGCTCCGGACCGGCGGCATCGCGCGCGGCGCTCTCGACCAGCTCGCGCAAGGGGAGGTGTTCCTGCGGCAGGTCGTGCTTCTCCGCCTCAACGCGCGAGAGCGACATGAGGTCGTCGACGAGGTTTTTCAGGCGCCGCGCTTCGCCGAGGACGGTGTCGAGGAACTTGGCGCGGGTTTCGGGCGGAGCCTTGCCGCCGTCCTCGCGCAGCGTCTCGACATAGCCGATGATCGATGAAAGCGGCGTCCTCAGCTCGTGGCTGGCGTTGGCGACGAAATCGGTGTGCGCGCGGCTGATGTCGGCTTCCGCCGTCTGGTTGAGCAGCTCGATTACGCCGAGCTCCTCGCCAAGCCGCTGATAGTTGAGGATCCAGATGTCGCGCCGGCGGACGAGCCCCTGCACGGTTGCTTGCCCGCTCGTGTCCCGCTCGAGCAGCGCCACGGCTTCGGGATGGCGGAAGGCGACCCGGATATCCTGTCCCAGGATATGGGCGCCGAGGAGATTGCGGGCGGAGCGGTTGGCGATCGAGATCCGGCGGTTCTCGGTGACCAGCAGCGGTGTTCCCGCATGTTCGATGAACTGGCCCATATCATCGCGATTGAACGAGCCGTTGGTCGCCGATTCGAGGGACGGCGGAGGAGATGCGACCGCGAGCCAGAGTGAGCCTGCCCAGACGAGAAGCACTGCCAGTGCAAGCCACAGGGGTGCCCCGGCGATTGCCATGCCGACCGCGGTGATCGCGGCCAGCACGAGCGCGGCGACGGGGTAGGTGCGATCCTGCTCCATAGCGCGCGGGGCCTTAGCCTCGGGAAACCGCTCCGGCTAGAAAATTGCGCCAAGGTCCGGGTGAGATTTGGAACATGGCCGCCCCTTTCACACGATCGCCGTTGCCGGGGCGTAGCCGAGCACCAGCCCGAGGATGAACAGGGCCGCCGCGAGGCCGGCCCCGACGGTTCTGACGGTGTTCCAGATCGTCCAGTCGCGCAGGAATCTCCGCCACAGGGCATCGCCGCGGCCGGCGTCGACCTCCGCGAGCTGGCGGTTGAGCGGCACGTTGAACGCTATCGTCACCCCGAAACAACCGAAGAGGTAGAGTAGGGAGGCGGCAAGCACGAGCTGGCTCGCGAGGTTTTCGATCGAGAACAGCGACCAGACCGCGAGGACGGCGGACAGCAGCGCGGTCCCCATGAACAGGATCATGAAACTCGGCGTATAGACCGCCACGTTGATCGCATTCATCGCGCCGCGGCCTTGCTCGTCCGGAACGCGGCCGAGCGCGGGCATGACGAAGGAGGAGAAGGCATAGAAGATGCCGGCAACGAGCGCAGCGGAAATTGCGCCCACAAAGAGCATGATGGGGTAAACCCAGATCATCGCCGCTGACATCCCTCCCGGCACGGGTCGAACTCAGCGCGGACGGTAGAGATCGCGGAGGCGCCTGTCATCCATCCATCGGAACCGGGGTGCGCCCGCTCGCGAGTGAGGCTTCGGTATCTGTCGCGTGAGTTGGTGACCCCTACGGGAATCGAACCCGTGTTTCAGCCGTGAGAGGGCCGCGTCCTAACCGCTAGACGAAGGGGCCATACCATGAAGGATGGCGCGCCACGGCGACATTTCGTCGGTGGTGACCCCTACGGGAATCGAACCCGTGTTTCAGCCGTGAAAGGGCCGCGTCCTAACCGCTAGACGAAGGGGCCGAACCGTCAGGTGTCGGTGGCGTGGCGGCGCACTTAGGGGGGAGGCGCGGCGCGGTCAACCCTGTGCGTTACGCGCGGATGTCAGTCCGCCCAGGCGGCGTCCTCCAGATGGAGCTCGGCCTGCGGGCGCGCGCCCCAGTCGTCGATCTTCGCGCGGCCGGCCAGCCACAGCCGCCGCCCTTTCGCGCCGTGGAGTAGCGACTGGCCGAGATCGCTTTCCGCCATGCGGAAGCCGATCGCCTTGAACGAGCGCCCGTCGTCGCCGCTGGCGATCACGCGCACATGGTCGCTGCCGACCAGATCCGCCTTGACCAGCCGCACCGGCCCGACCGCGAGCTTCGGTCCCGGCCAACCGACACCGAACGGACCCGCGTGCTCGAGCGTTTCCACCAGCTCCGGCGTCAGCCCACCAGGAGCGAGGGAAAGATCGAGCGACAGGACCTGCTCGGCACTTGCGCGCTGCACCGCACCCGCAAGGCGCTCGTCGAGCCAGTCGACAAGCTCGATTCGCTTGCCGACTAAATGGGCACCGGCTCCTGCCCGGAACTGAAAACCAGCAGTGAGTAATCCGTGGGCACCACCGGATTGGGTGCCTGCAGCTGGGTGAAGGAGCGCTGGCTTCTGGC
>JAPSJS010000022.1 GCA_031178065.1 Altererythrobacter sp. | reverse complement strand
GATCGGCCAGGCGGCGGCGTCGCCCAGGGCGCAGATGGTGTGGCCTTCGACCTGCTTGGTCACCTGCTGCAGCATGTCGATCTCTTCGATCGCCGCATCGCCGGTGCGCAGGCGCTCCATGACGCGCCACATCCACCCGGTGCCTTCGCGGCAAGGGGTGCACTTGCCGCAGGACTCGTGCTTGTAGAAATAGCTGATCCGGCTGATCGCGCGGACGATGTCGGTGGACTTGTCCATCACGATCACCGCCGCGGTGCCAAGGCCCGAGCCGAGCGCCTTGAGCCCGTCAAAATCCATCGGGCAATCCATGATCTGCTCGGCGGGAACGAGCGGCACGGAGGAGCCGCCGGGGATCACCGCCAGCAGATTGTCCCACCCGCCGCGAATGCCGCCGCAGTGCTTTTCGATCAGCTCGCGGAATGGGATGCTCATCGTTTCCTCGACCACGCAGGGTTTCTCGACATGACCGCTGATCTGGAACAGCTTGGTGCCCGCGTTGTTCTCGCGTCCGAAGCTGGCGAACCATGACGCGCCACGGCGCAGGATCGTGGGGACGACGGCGATCGATTCGACGTTGTTGACCGTGGTCGGGCAGCCATAGAGGCCGGCGCCGGCCGGGAACGGCGGTTTAAGGCGCGGCTGGCCCTTCTTCCCTTCGAGGCTTTCGATCATCGCGGTCTCTTCGCCGCAGATGTAAGCGCCCGCCCCGCGGTGCAGGAACACGTCGAAGTCGTAGCCCGAACTGCTGGCGTTCTTGCCGATCAGCCCGGCGTCGTAAGCCTCGTCGATCGCCGCCTGCAGCGTTTCGGCCTCGCGGATATATTCGCCGCGAATGTAGATGTAGGCCGCCCGCGCGCGCATCGCGAAGCCGGCCACCAGCGCGCCTTCGATCAGCTTGTGCGGATCGTGGCGGATGATCTCGCGGTCCTTGCACGAACCCGGCTCGGACTCGTCGGCGTTGATGACGAGGAAGCTCGGACGCCCGTCCTTGCTTTCCTTGGGCATGAACGACCACTTGAGGCCGGTCGGGAAGCCCGCCCCGCCGCGACCGCGCAGGCCCGATGCCTTCATCTCGTCGATGATGGCGTCCTGCCCGCGCCCGATCAGCGCCTTGGTGTCATCCCAGTCGCCGCGCGCCTGCGCCGCCTTCAGCCCCCAATCCTGGAAGCCGTAGAGGTTGGTGAAGATGCGATCCTTGTCGGCCAGCATCACATGGTCCCTTGCGAAACGAAATAGATCGCGGCCACCGCCACGAGGACGATGGCGCCGAACTTCACGAGGCCGGCCAGCACCTTCCAGGCGATGAAAATCAGCACGAGCGCGACGAGAATGGCGACAGCGTCCATTACTTGCCGCCCCTCTCATGCCGTTCGCGTATCTCGCGGCTCTTCGACTGGCTCGCGGAAATGGCGAGGAAGGCCGCACCGATCGCCACGAAGGCGCCGCCAAGCGCACTGTTGCCACTCGCGATGAAGGCCAGCGCGCAAGCGATGAACGCGACCCCGGCGAGTTGGAGCATTCGGGGCTGGGACATCACCACTCACCTCGATAATCGTGGTTCTCGGTGACCATTTCCCTGAGCGTCGTCGGCCCGCCGACGGGCTCGCTGGTGTGCCGCCCCGGCTCCTGGGTGCCAGCCTTAGGCTGGCGGCCCGCCGCGAGTTCGTCGAGGACGTGATCGAGCCGTTCGGGCGTCAGGTCTTCGTAATTGTCGTCGTTGATCTGGACCATCGGCGCGGTCGCGCAGTTGCCGAGGCACTCGACCTCGGTCAGCGTCCACAGCCCGTCTTCGGAGACGTGGCCCTTCACCATGCCGCGCTTCTTGCAGGTTTCGATCAACCCGTCCGAGCCGCGCAGCATGCACGGCGTCGTGCCGCAGACCTGCACGTGGAAGCGGCCCACCGGCTGGAGGTTGTACATGAAGTAGAACGTCGCGACCTCGAGCACGCGGATGACCGGCATCTCGAGATAGCGTGCGACGTACTCGATCACCGGCAGCGGCAGCCAGCCCTGCGTATTCGTTTCCTCGCCCACCTGACGCTGGGCGAGGTCGAGCAGCGGCATGACCGCCGAGCGCTGGCGCCCCTCGGGATAGCGCGCGATCGCCGTGTCGGCCTTCGCCTTGTACGCGGGCGAGAACTCGAACGAGCCCCAGCGCTCGCGCAGCTCGGGAGTATCGGGTGCGGGGGAGCGGTCAGCCATTGATCAGCTTTCGTTCCAGATAGCGGCCAACATAGAGACCGACGACGGCGGCAAATGCCGTTGAGAGGACTTCCTTCAAGCTCGACTGGCCGTGCACCGCCAGGAGATAGGCCGCGATGGCCGAAGCGAAGGCAGCGAACGCCGCGACGAGGATGAACAGTTCGCGGATCACCGGTCGCACTCCCCGAACACCACGTCGATCGCGCCGAGGATGGCAGTCGCATCGGGCAGCATGTGGCCCTTCGACATGAAATCCATCGCCTGCAGATGGCTAAATGCGGTCGGGCGGATCTTGCAGCGGTAGGGTTTGTTCGACCCATCGCTGACCAGGTAGACGCCGAACTCGCCCTTCGGGCTCTCGGTCGCCACGTAGACTTCGCCGGCGGGCACGTGGAAGCCTTCGGTGTAGAGCTTGAAGTGGTGGATCAGCGCTTCCATCGACTGCTTCATCTCGCCGCGCTTCGGCGGGGAGACCTTGCCGTCGGTGCTCTGCACCGGCCCTTCAGGCATCTCGGCGAGGCACTGCTTGATGATCTTCGCGCTCTCGTAGACTTCCTTCACGCGGACCATGAAGCGGTCGTAGCAGTCGCCATTGTTGCCGACCGGAATCTCGAAATCCATGCGGTCGTAGACGTCGTAGGGCTGGCTCTTGCGCAGATCCCAGGGAATGCCGGATGCGCGGATCATCGGCCCCGAGAAGCCCCAGCGGATCGCGTCCTCCTTGCTGACGACGGCGATGTCGACGTTGCGCTGCTTGAAGATGCGGTTGTCGACGACGAGACTCATCGCGTCCCCGAACAGCTCCGGCAGACGCTTGTCGACCCAATCACCGATGTCGGCGAGCAGCTTGAGCGGCGCGTCTTCGTGCACACCGCCCGGACGGAACCAGGCGGCGTGCATCCGCGCACCCGAAACCCGCTCATAGAAATTCATACAGTCTTCGCGCAGTTCGAAGAGCCACAGGTTCGGGGTCATCGCTCCCACGTCCATGACGTGGCTGCCGATGTTGAGCATGTGATTCTTGATGCGCGTCAGCTCGGCGAACAGCACCCGCAGATACTGCGCTCGGAGCGGCACTTCGAGATTGAGCAGCTTCTCGATCGCGAGCACCCACGAGTGCTCCATGCACATCGGGCTGCAGTAATCGAGCCGGTCGAAATACGGCAGCGCCTGCAGATAAGTCTTGTGCTCGATCAGCTTCTCGGTGCCGCGATGAAGCAGCCCCACGTGCGGGTCGATCCGCTCGATGATCTCACCGTCGAGTTCCATCACCAGTCGCAGCACGCCGTGTGCCGCCGGGTGCTGGGGCCCGAAGTTGATCGTGTAGTTGGAGACGGCCTCGCCTTCGGTGGTCGGCGAGGATTCCTGAATCAGGCCCGCCATCAGTCTTCTCCGTTTTCTTCGGGCTCGGTCGCGCCGGAGGTGTCGCGCGCGGTTTCCTTGCGCGGCTTCCTGTCCGGACGATCCTCGGTCGGCTTCGGCGCATCGGGCTCGTCCTGCCCGGTATCGACTGGCGCCGGGTTGGCGTCGCCCTGCCCGGCTACCGAGCCGCTCGACCGCTCCGCCGGCGCGACCTTTTCAGCCGCCTTGGCGTTGGTTGTCTCGCCGGCGCCGGTTTCGCTCTTCTTCTCGGTCGTCTTCACTTCGTCGACCGGTGGCGTCTCCGCCTTCTCGTCGCCCGGCAGCACGTAGTTCGCGCCTTCCCATGGGCTCATGAAATCGAACCGGCGCAGGTCTTGCGGCAGGTCGACCGGCTCGTACACGACGCGCTTTTCCTCCTCGGAATAGCGCAGTTCGATATAGCCGGTGAGCGGGAAGTCCTTGCGGAAGGGATGCCCCTCGAAACCGTAGTCGGTGAGGATGCGGCGCAAGTCCGTATTGCCTTCGAACAGCACGCCGTAGAGATCGAACACCTCGCGCTCGAGCCAGCCCGCGTTAGGCCACAGCGTGGTGACGGTCGGCACCGGCGTCTTCTCCGACGCGGTGACCTTCACCATCACGCGGTGGTTCTTCGTCACGCTCAGCAGCATGTAGACCACTTCGAAGCGCTCCGCGCGCTGCGGGTAGTCGACCCCCGCAATCTCCATGAGCTGCTGGTACTGATGCTCGTCGCGCAGCAGGCGCAGCGCATCCTCGATGCGCGCCCGCTTCACCGTCAGCAGGATCTCGCCATGCTCCTCGTGCGCCTCGACGAGCATGTCGCCGAGCGCGGTCGAAAGCGCGGCCTGCACGCCTTCGTTGGAGGCGAATCTGGGGGCGGAATGAACCACGGTCATCGTGAGCCAATCACCTCTCAATAGTCCCTTCGCGGCGAATCTTCCGCTGGAGCTGCATCACGCCGTAGAGCAGCGCCTCGGCGGTCGGCGGGCAGCCGGGCACGTAGATGTCGACCGGAACGATGCGGTCGCACCCGCGCACGACGCTGTAGCTGTAGTGATAGTAGCCGCCGCCGTTCGCGCAGCTCCCCATGGAGATGACGTACTTCGGGTCCGACATCTGGTCGTAGACCTTGCGCAGCGCCGGGGCCATCTTGTTGCACAGCGTGCCCGCGACGATCATCACGTCCGACTGGCGCGGGCTGGCGCGCGGGGCGACGCCGAAGCGCTCCATGTCATAACGCGGCATGTTCACGTGGATCATCTCGACCGCGCAGCAGGCGAGGCCGAAGGTCATCCACCACAGCGAGCCCGTGCGGGCCCACTGGAACAGGTCCTCGGTGCTGGTGACGAGGAAGCCCTTGTCGTTCACCTCGGTCTGCAGCGCGCGGAAGTAATCTCCGTCTGGCTGGCGCACGTCACCGCCGCGTGCGGTCGGCGCATCGTGCAGTGCCGGGTTGAGCTTCGGGCGCGTCGGGCTGTGGTCTACTCCCATTCCAGGGCTCCCACTTTCCAGGCGTAGGCAAGGCCCACGGCAAGTTCGAACAGGAAGATCATCATCGTGATCCAGCCGGGCCATCCGGTCAGGTCGAGGCTGACGGCCCAGGGAAACAGGAACGCCGCCTCCAGATCGAACACGATGAACAGGATCGCGATCAGGTAAAACCGCACGTCGAACTGGCTGCGTGGATCCTCGAACGCGGGAAAGCCGCACTCGTACTCGCTCAGCTTCTCGGCGTCGGGGTTGTGTGCCCCGGTCAGTCGCGAGACGCCCATCGGCAGGAAGACGAACGCTGCCGACAGGCCAAGGGCGATGATCAGGAAGATCAGTATCGGAAGGTATTGGCTCAGGTCGACCACGCTTGTTCCTTGGCGGTTTTCCTAGGGGCGATTCCCATCGGGGCGGATGTTGCGCGCCCGCCTCTAGGCCCCTCGCCCGCATGGTGCAAGGGCATGGAAATGCGAACGATTCGCAACAGTTGGCAGGCGGCGGTGGCCCGCGGAGGAACCGCTATTTCATCATGGTTCGAACGGCCTTTTCGGTCGCCGCGCCATAAGGGGGCTTGAACCCGCCGAGCTTGGCGATGTCGACCTTCGGCTGGGTGTAGACGCTGCGCGCGTGGCTGAACTCACGGAAGCCCTCGACCCCATGGTAGGAGCCCATCCCGCTCGGGCCGACGCCCCCGAACGGCAGGTCCTCCATCGACACGTGGAAGACCACGTCGTTGACCGTCACCCCACCTGAAATTGTCCGCCTCAGCACCTGTTCGCGCTCCCCGGCGTCCTGGCCGAAATAGTAAAGACCAAGCGGCCGGTCGCGCCGGTTCACGTAATCGATCGCTTCGTCGACGTCCTTGTAGGTTTTCACCGGCAACACCGGCCCGAAGATCTCTTCCTGCATCGCCTGCATGTCGTCGGTGACGCCCCGCAGGATGGTCAGCGGCATCTTGCGCGCGTTGGTATTGCCGAAGTCCTCGCCCGCCGGATTGACCTCGATCACCTCGGCGCCCTTGCCGCGCGCATCGGCGACAAGGGCCTGCAGGCGATCAAAGTGCCGATCGGTCACGACCGAGGCATAGTCCTCGTTCTCGAGCAGGGTCGGATACATCTTGTGGACGCCCAGCTCGACCGCCGCGATCGCCGCGTCCTCCTTGTCCTCAGGCACGTACATATAGTCGGGCGCAAGGCAGATCTGGCCCGCGTTCAGCATCTTGCCGAGCGCGATCCGCTCCCCCGCCTGCTCGAGATTGGCGCTGCGGCCGAGGAACACCGGCGACTTCCCGCCGAGCTCGAGCGTGACCGGGCACAGGTTGCGCGCCGCGGCCTCCATCACCTTGCGCCCCGTCGCGGTGGAGCCGGTGAAAACGAGATGGTCGAACGGCAACCCGGAGAATTCGTGCGCGACCTCTGGACCGCCGGTGACGAAGGCGACTTCCTCCTTCGCGAAATACTTGGCGCACAGCTCCGCCGAAAGCTCCGAAGTGCGCTCGGTGAATTCGCTCGGCTTGATCATCGCCCGGTTGCCCGCGGCGAGCACCTGCATCAGCGGCCCAAAGCTGAGATTCACCGGGAAGTTCCACGGGCTGAGTATCCCGATTACGCCCTTGGGCTCGTAACGCACCTCGGCCTTCGCGCCGAGCAGGCCGAGCGGGAACTGCACGTGCCGCTTCTCCGCCCTCGCCCACTTGTCGAGATGCTTGAGGCAGTACTTCCCGAAGTTCGCCGTCCCCGCGATATCGGTGATCATCGACTGTTGGGGGCTGCGACTGCCGAAGTCGGCGCTCATCGCCTTGCACAAGGCGTCGGCATTGTCCTTGAGCAGCGCGATCGCCCGCTTCACCCGGTCGCGGCGCACGTCGAGCCCTTCGGGCCGCGCAACGGTGAAGGCGTCGCGCTGCTTGTGCAGCAGGGCCGCCATTGCGGACTTCGGGGATTCGGCCATCGCTCTCTCCACTGGTTTCTCTTTGCTACCGAGTGTTCACCAGACCCTCGCCTTTGACAAGCGATCGCGCGATTTGCCTTTGCCGCACTGCAACATTACCTAGGCCGCCAAGACACGAGTCCAACCGAAAGGCATTCTCCCGATGGCCCAGTTCTCCGCCGCCGATCCCGTCGTGATCCTCTCCTACGCGCGCACCCCGATGGGCGGCATGCAGGGCGCCCTGGCCGACGTCTCGGCGACCGATCTCGGCGCAACCGCGGTCAAGGCCGCGGTCGAGCGCGCCAGCGTTTCGGGCGAGGACGTTGAACGGATATACATGGGCTGCGTGCTCCCCGCCGGCCTCGGCCAGGCGCCGGCCCGTCAGGCGGCGATCAAAGCGGGCCTGCCCAAATCGGTTCAGGCGACGACGGTAAACAAGGTCTGCGGCAGCGGCATGCAGACGGTCATCATGGGCGCGGAAGCGCTCGCCTCGGGCACGATCGACCTAGTCGTAGCAGGCGGCATGGAGAGCATGACCAACGCGCCCTACCTGCTCAAGAAGCACCGCTCCGGCGCGCGCATCGGCCACGACACCACCTACGATCATATGTTCCTCGACGGGCTCGAGGATGCCTACGAAGCGGGCCGGGCGATGGGCACCTTCGCGCAGGAGACCGCGAACGAATACCAGATGACCCGCGAGGAAATGGACGACTACTCGATCGAATCGCTCCGCCGCGCAAATGCCGCGATCGAGAGCGGCGCCTTTGCCGACGAGGTCATCCCGGTGACTTTCACGACTCGCGCCGGGGAAACGGTGGTCGATACCGACGAGCAGCCGGGCCGCGGCAAGCCGGACAAGATCCCGACTCTTCGGCCCGCGTTCGCCAAGGACGGCACGATCACCGCCGCCACCTCCAGCTCGATCTCCGACGGCGCCGCTGCCGTGGTCCTGACTCGCGAGAGCATCGCGAAGGACAAGGGCCTCGCCCCGGTCGCGAAGATCGTCGCCATGGCCGCGCATGCGCAGGAGCCTGCGAAATTCACGGTCGCCCCGATCGGCGCGATCCAGAAGGTGCTCGACAAGGCAGGCTGGTCGGCCGACGACGTCGACCTGTGGGAAGTCAACGAAGCCTTCGCCTGCGTGGCGATGTTTGCCATGCGCGACATCGGCATCCCGCACGAGAAGATCAACGTCAACGGCGGCGGCACGGCGCTCGGCCACCCGATCGGGGCGAGCGGCACACGTATCATCGTCACTCTGCTCAACGCGCTCAAGCGCCAGGGCAAGAAGCGCGGCATCGCCTCGCTATGCATCGGCGGCGGCGAGGCCACGGCAGTGGCGGTCGAACTGGTCTGACACCCGCAACCGGGGACACCCGGCGCAGATCGTTTGCCGTGCGCGGTCCGCAGGAGTATCATCGCCTAACCTCCAGGAAATAAGGAGATCTGGGAGATGAGAAGCCTTGTTCTGATCGCTGCGACGGTCGCACTGTCCGCCTGCTCGCAGAGCGCCGACGAAACGCCGGCGCCGGCCGAAACGACCGATGCGGCAGCGGCTCCGACCGGCTCCGCGGGAGCTACTGGGGGAACGTCCGCGCTGGCCGCCGCAGATGCCGCCGGCACCTACACCGTGACCTGGGCGGACGGGACGACCACCAGCACGATCATCAACGCCGACGGCACTTACGTCGACATGATGGAAGACAAGGAAACGGCGCGCGGCGTCTGGGCGGTGAAGGAAGGCAAGAGCTGCCTGACACCCGAAGGCGGTGCGGAGCTGTGCTGGACCGACAGCGCCCCCGCGGCCGACGGAAGCTGGACCGCCACCGCCGACGACGGCACCACCGTCACGGTCGTAAAGGCCGACGCCGCGACGAGCTGATACGAGAAGTACCGGCGGGGCGGCAGCACACCGCGCCGCCGGCGCTTCCTTCGACGACGGAGCGGATCAGTGCCCGGCGGCCATGCCGGCTTTTGGCGTTTCCATGATTTCGGTGAGCTGCCCCATCATGTCCTTCGGATGGACGAAGAAGATCAGCGTACCGTGCGCGCCGATCCGCGTCGGACCGAGAATGCGCTTGCCCTTCCCCTCGAACCATTCGCGCGCCGCCGCGATATCCTCGACCTCGAAGCAGACGTGATGCTGCCCGCCGAGCGGGTTCTTCTCGAGAAATCCCCGGATCGCGGAGCCCTCGCCCAACGGCTCGATCAGCTCGATCTGTGTGCCGTTCATGCCCCCAGGACCATCAGCGCCGGTCGGTGTGTTGACGAAGCAGACCTTCACCCCCTGCTCGGGCAGGTCGAAGGGCTCGGTGATGTCGGTCGCACCCATCGCCTCGCGATAGTGCGCTATGCTGTCGGCAATGGACGGCGTCGCGACGCCGATGTGGTTGAGACGGCCGAGTTTCATCGCATCACCTCACAAGGGAATATTATCGTGCTTCTTCCACGGGTTCTCGAGCTGCTTGCCGCGTAGCTTGCGCAGGCCGAGCGCGATGCGCCGCCGTGTGGAGTGAGGGTAGATCACCTCGTCGATATAGCCCCGCGATGCGGCGACGAACGGATTGGCGAAGCGGTCTTCGTATTCCTTCGTCTTCTCCGCGATCTTTTCGGGATCGTCGCGGTCCTGGCGGAAGATGATCTCGACCGCGCCCTTGGCGCCCATCACCGCGATTTCGGCGGTCGGCCAGGCGTAGCTGAGGTCGCCGCGCAAGTGCTTGGAGGCCATCACGTCGTAGGCGCCGCCGTAAGCCTTGCGGGTGATGACGGTGATCTTCGGCACGGTCGCCTCGGCATAGGCGAACAGCAGCTTGGCGCCGTGCTTGATGATCCCGCCGAGTTCCTGGCTGGTGCCGGGGAGGAACCCGGGGACGTCGACGAAGGTCAGGATCGGTATGTCGAAGGCGTCGCAAAAGCGCACAAAGCGCGCGGCCTTCTTGCTGGAGTTGATGTCGAGCACGCCCGCGAGCACCATCGGCTGATTGGCGACCACGCCCACCGTGCGCCCCTCGACCCGGCCGAAGCCGCACAGGATATTGCCGGCATGCGCCGGCTGGATCTCGAAGAAGTCGCCTTCGTCGAGCACCTTACGAATGACTTCGTGCATGTCGTAAGGCTGGTTGGCGTTGTCGGGGATCAGCGTGTCGAGCGACCGCTCCTCGCGGTCCCACGCATCGGCGGTCGGCCGCTGGGGCACGTCCTCGCGGTTCGACAGCGGCAGGTAGTCGAAGAATTTGCGCGTCGAGAGCAGCGTCTCGATATCGTTCTCGAACGCGAGATCGGCGACGCTGGTCTTGGTCGTATGCGTCACCGCGCCGCCAAGCTCCTCCTGCGTCACGACCTCGTTGGTGACGGTCTTCACCACCTCCGGCCCGGTCACGAACATGTAGGAGCTGTCCTTCACCATGAAGATGAAGTCGGTCATCGCGGGGGAATAGACCGCCCCGCCCGCGCATGGCCCCATGATCAGGCTGATCTGCGGCACCACGCCGCTCGCAAGAACATTGCGCTGGAACACCTCGGCATAGCCGCCGAGCGAGGCGACACCTTCCTGGATGCGCGCGCCGCCGCTGTCGTTGATGCCGATCACGGGTGCGCCGACCTTCAGCGCCATGTCCATCACCTTGCAGATCTTCTCCGCATGGCGCTTCGACAGCGATCCGCCGAAGACGGTGAAATCCTGGCTGAAGACATAGACCAGGCGGCCGTTGATCGTGCCGCTGCCGGTGACGACACCGTCGCCCGGGATCTTCTGGTCCTGCATGCCGAAATCGACGCAGTCATGCTCGACATAGGTATCGAGCTCCTCGAAGCTGCCCTCGTCGAGCAGCACGTCGAGCCGTTCGCGCGCGGTCAGCTTGCCCTTGGCGTGCTGCGCGTCGATCCGCTTCTGCCCCCCGCCTAGGTGAGCGGCTTCCCGGCGGCGTTCCATTTCGGCGATATTGGCGGACATCCTGACCCCTGATCTTGCGGTGGCGGAGGCCTAGCGGGCGGCGCAAGCGAGCGTCAATCTTTCATGCACGTGACACGAGCCCCTGCCTCGCGGGGCTCGTGTCGGGGCTCACCGCATCAGGACCAGTTCTTCCGCCATCGTGGGATGGATCGCGACCGTCGCGTCGAAGTCCGCCTTGGTCAGCCCGGCCTTCACCGCCACGGCGGCGGCCTGCATGATTTCGGCTGCATCGGGCCCGATCATGTGGATGCCCAGGATGCGGCCGGAGTCCTCATCGCAAATCATCTTATAGAGCGCCCGCTCGCTGCGGCCCGCGAGCACGTTCTTCATCGGCCGGAAGTCGGACTGGTAGACGCGCACCGAACCGTACGTATTGCGCGCCTCGCCTTCCGTCAGCCCGACGCCGGCGAGCGGCGGATGGCTGAACACGGCGGCGGGGATGCAGCTATGGTCGACTTTCGTCCGCTTCCCGCCGAACACGGTGTCGGCGAAGGCCTGCCCCTCGCGGATCGCAACGGGGGTGAGTTGTACGCGGTTCGTGACGTCGCCCACGGCGTAGATGTGATCGGCGCTGGTCTTGCTGTACTCGTCGACCACGATCTCGCCCCCGTCGCCCAGCTTCACGCCGGCCTTGTCGAGCCCCAGCCCTTCGGTGTTGGGCACCCGACCGGTGGCGAACAAGACGGCGTCGACGACGAGATCGTCGTGATTGGTCATGGAGACCTTCAGGCTCCCGTCGTCGTTCTGCTCGATCCCGCGGAACTCGGCATGGAAACGGAAGTCGATGCCCTTCATCACGCTGATCTGCAGCAGCCGGTCGCGCAGCGCCGCGTCGTAGCCGCGCAGCAGAACGTCCGACCGGTTGATGATCGTCACCTGGCTGCCGAACTCGTTGAAGATCCCGGCGAACTCGTTGGCGATATAGCCACCGCCGGCAATCAGGATGCGCGGCGGCAGGGCATCGAGATGGAACGCCTCGTTGCTGGTGATGCCCAGCTCGTTGCCGGGGCATCCGGGCACGTGTGGCCGCGCGCCCGTCGCGATCAGGATGTGCTTCGCGGTGACTTTCCGCCCGCTCGCGAGCGCGATCTCGTGCGGCCCGGTCAGTTCGGCGCGTTCGTTGATGATCTCGACGCCGTGGTTCTCCAGCGTCTCGGTATAGAGGCCGTTCAGCCGGTCGACGTCGCCCAGGACGTTGTCGCGCAGCGTGGCCCAATTGAACTTCGGATTGTCGATCGTCCACCCGAAGGCCCTGGCGTCTTCCAGATCCTCCGCGAAATGGGCGCCGTAGACGAGCATCTTCTTGGGCACGCAGCCGCGGATGACGCAGGTGCCGCCGACCCGGTGCTCCTCCGCTATGGCGACCTTCGCCCCATGCGCCGCGGCCACGCGGCTCGCGCGTACCCCGCCCGAACCGGCACCGATGGTGAAGAGGTCGTAGTCGTACTGGTCCGCCATGTGCGCGCGCTCCTTGGTTGGAGGCGCGATATGGCTGGCCCGCGGACGATTGCCAACCGTGCCACGTCCAAATGGGTCAGTCGCGGCGGCGGTGGGCCGGCGGCTCTTCCTTTGCCAGTCGGCGCGCGGTCGACGCAGTCTGCGTTGCAAAGAGTGCGATCAACAGCAGGCCCACGCTGCCGACGAACAGGTCGAAAACGTTGAGCTGCCAAATGATCGGGTTCTCCGGCCCGGCGATCAGCATCGCCAGCGTCAGACCGATCAGGATCAGGCGCAGCTCGGTGGGGCCGGCATTGAGGTAGGACAGTCTGAGCTCGCCGAGCACGCGCACCGAGAGGAACGCATGGATCGACATGAGCAGGTATCCGACGAGCGCGATAAGGGCGACCTCCATCTCGACATGGGAGCTGAGGCCAATGCCCACGACCACGAGCATGGTCGCGAAACCGTCACAACTATGATCCAGAAAATAGCCGTAGCGCGGACGTTCGATCTTGCGGAAGCGCGCCAGACTACCGTCGAGCGAATCGCCGAACCAGTGGACCACGTAACCGGCGATAGACAGCCACAGCCAACCCGCGTCGAGATTGCTTGCCAGGTAACCAGCGAAGACGAGGACGGCGCCGAACATGCCGGTGAAAGTCAGCATGTCGGGCGTCACCCACGGGGGCATCGCGGCGCAGAGGCGGTTGAGAATCCGCCGCTCGACGCGAGCGATCAGGTTTTCCTGAATACGCTCGATCGGCGCCGCTGTGGCGTTGGAAAGTGGTTCCATCACAAGTCGCCCGTTGCTGGCTGGGTCGCGCAAAAGAAGCGCATTACCGGGGCGTAGGCGGTGAAGTCCAGCAAAGTAACGCCGGTCTTAACCTTGCGCGCCCCGTCCCGAGCGTCCCCGACGCCGCTGTGAACGGCCGCGGCCGGCGCCTTCGCTCCGTTCGCCCGCACCGTGGGACTTGCCCGCGTGATTCGGATGCTGGCGCTTGGGCTTGCGCTGTTCGCCCCCGGCAGAGCGTGCCTCGCCCCGCGGCTTCACCGCGACACGCTGGCGCGGCTGGCGCGGCTCGGGCTTGGTCGGCCCGACGCCTTCGACCACCGCGCGGAAGTTCGCCGGCAGGTCGAGCCGGGTGAATTCCGCGTCGGTCACCTTGCGGATGTCCTTCAGGTAGGCGCGCTCGTCCTCTGCACAGAAGGCGATCGCGATCCCGTCCGCTCCGGCGCGCGCGGTGCGGCCGATGCGGTGGACGTACTGCTCGGGCACGTTGGGCAGCTCGTAGTTGATGACGTGGCTCACGCCCGGAATGTCGATCCCGCGCGCAGCGACGTCGGTGGCGACGAGGACCCGCGTCTTGGCAGAGCGGAAGTCGGCCAGCGCACGCTCACGCTGCGGCTGGCTCTTGTTGCCGTGGATCGCATTGGCGGCGATGCCGACTTGCGCCAGCTTCTTCACCACGCGGTCCGCGCCATGCTTGGTGCGGGTGAAGAGGAGCACACGCTCGATCTTGCCCGGCACCGGATGGCGGCCGGCGAGGATCATCTCGATCAGCGTCTGCTTCTCGTCCTGCTGGACCATGAACAGGTACTGGTCGATCCGCTCGGCCGTCGTGCTTTCCGGCGTCACCGAGACCTGGACCGGGTTGTGGCAATACTGCCCGACCAGGTCCTTGATCTGCTTCGGCATCGTCGCGCTGAAGAACAGCGTCTGGCGCTCCTTCGGCACGAGCTGGCTGATCTTGCGCAGCGCGTGGATGAAGCCGAGGTCGAGCATCTGGTCCGCCTCGTCGAGGACGAGGATCTCGACGCCGCCCAGCCCGAAGGCCTTCTGGTCGATCAGGTCGAGCAGGCGCCCCGGTGTGGCGACGAGGATGTCGGTCCCGCGGTGGAGCTTGTTGCGGTCCTTGCTGACCGAAGTCCCGCCGACGATCGACTGGACCTTCAGGCCCGCAAGCGCGCCGTAATCCTTGGCCGACTGGGCGATCTGCCCGGCCAGCTCGCGCGTCGGGGCGAGCACCAGCATGCGGCACGACTTGAACGGCGTCTGCCGCTCCGCGTCGCGCAGCCGGTCGATCGAAGGCAGCATGAAAGCCGCCGTCTTGCCGGTGCCGGTTTGCGCGATCCCGAGCAGGTCGCGCCCTTCGAGCACGGGCGGAATGGCCTGCGCCTGGATCGGCGTGGGCGTGTTGTAACCCTTCAGGTCAAGCGCCTGGAGGACGGGCTGAGACAGCCCGAGTTGTTCGAATGTCATGTTGTTATTGAACTCGCAAAATATGCGGCGCGCAGCCGATATGGCGCGCGCTCGCGGTGGTTGTCAAAACCGCCCGCGTGAAAAGGGAAGTCTCTTGGGTAAACCGAAGTGCGGCCGGGGCGTCCCTGTCTCGGGCCGCCGCTTCACGCTGGCACGCGCGCTTCGCTGAGGCCGCAGATGGGGGCAAAAGCCGCCAAAGTCAATGCCGCACGTGAGCGCGGCCAGACCGCGGCCGGGCAACGAAAGGGGAACCGGGTCCCGCTGCAACCGATTCCATCTAGGAGGGCGCGGCGTGCCGGCGCGTCTCCGTCCGACCTCAAAGCAACCGGAGCTCCCCCCATGTTCGACCCCCTCGTCGATGCGATCGACCGCCAGACACAGGCCCTGTCCGCCCCCTGGAGCATCATCGCCGTCGCGCTGGTGGCGACGCTAGGCGCGCTCCTCGCCCACTGGATCGCGTTCCGCGTGCTGCGCCGCATCGCCCGGCGCAGCGACAGCGATTCCGACAACGTCCTCGTCCGCTGCCTCGCCCGGCCTACGCGCGTCGCGCTGATCGCGCTCGCGCTGGTGCTCGTCGCGCGTGAGGTCCCCGCGCTCGATTCCGTGTGGCAGAAGATCGCCAGCTTCGTCATGCCCGCGCTGGTGGGCTGGATTGCGCTCGCGATCCTCCACGCGCTGGTCGAGGCGATGAAGCTGCGCGCGGACATCACCGTGGCCGACAACCTGGCCGCCCGCCGCCAGCGCACAAAACTCACGATGTTCAGCCGCATCGCGACCTTCCTGGTCGTCTTCGTCACCGTGGGGCTGATGCTGCTGTCCATCCCCGGCGTGCGCGACGTCGGGCTGACGCTCGTTGCCTCCGCGGGGCTCGCGGGACTCGCAGTGGGTGCCGCCGCCCAGCCGGCGCTCAGATCGCTGATCGCGGGCGTGCAAATGGCGCTGACAGAGCCGATCAACATCGACGATGTCGTCATCATCAACGGCGAGTGGGGCCGCATCGAGGACATCCGCACGACCTATGTGGTGGTCAAGATCTGGGACGAGCGGCGCCTGATCGTCCCCACCTCCCGCTTTCTCGAGGATACGTTCCAGAACTGGACCAAGAAGACCGCGCAACTGCTCGGCACGGTCGTGCTCTACCTCGACCCCGCGGCCAAGATCGCGCCCATCCGGGCCGAGTTCGAGCGCCGGATCAAGGCGAACCCCCGGTGGGACGGGCGCGTGCAGGTGGCGCAGGTCACCGAAACCCACCGCGACGCGATCGAGCTGCGGCTGCTGATGAGCGCCGCCGATTCCGGCATCCTGTTCGATCTGCGATGCGACATTCGCGAAGAGATGCTCGACTGGATCGCAGACAACTGCCCCGACGCGCTCCCGCTGAACCGCCTCGCCGCGCCCGATCCGATCGGCCTGGAGTTGGAACGCCGGCAGGCGGCGTGAATCACCCCGTTGCTACGGCGCGTTCTTCGTCCCTCGGCAAGCCCTCCGAGCCACTGTCGGAGAACACCTTGTCCGTCGTCACGACGCGCCAGACGACGCCCTCGGGCCGATAGTCGAGCGTCACCTTGCCACGCAACGCCATCTCGGGATTACGCGTGATGATCGCCGTGCCGAAGCCCTTGTGGCCCGGCGGGGCGACCGGCGGTCCACCGCTCTCGCGCCATTCGATCTCGAGGCGCTGCTCGCCTTCGGCTTCGGCGATGCTCCAGCGCAACGACACTTTGCCGGTATCGCTCGAGAGCGCACCGTATTTAATGGCATTGGTCGCGAGTTCGTGAATCGCCAGCCCCAGCGCCTCGGCCGCAGTGGGGTTCAGCACCAGGTCCTCAGGCCCATCGAATTGAACACGGCCGTCAGACGGATCGACGACGTGGAGCATCTGCGACTTGCAGATTGCGTCCACCGATACGCCCGACCAGTTGCTCTTGGTCAGGAGGTCCTGATTTGCCGCGAGTGCGGTGATCCGGCGGACCAGCGCTTCGGTCAAAGCCCGATCTGCACTGCCGACCGTTCGGTGCACGATGGCCTGGATCGTCGCGAGGATGTTGCGCGCGCGGTGATTGACCTCGTTCATCAGCAGCCGAATGCGTTCGTTGGTCTCGCGCTCCTCCGTGATGTCGGTGTTGGTACCGCACCAGAACAGCAGATTACCCTTCTCGTCGCGCACGGGCTGCGCGCGCGACAGGAACCAGTGGTATGTGCCGTCGGCGCCGCGCAGCGGATAAGTGTCCTCCCACGGCTCGCCCCTGGCCCAGGTCTCCCGGATGCTTTCTATCACCCGTTCGGCATGATCCGGATGCACGACCTCGTGCCAGCCCCAGCCTCTCGCGCTTTGCGCGGTGGTGCCGGTGAACTCATACCAGCGCCGGTTGTACCAGAAGACACTCCCCTCGCTGTCGGCCATCCAGGCGAGTTGCGGGATGTTGTTCGCGAGCGCTTCAAGCTGCCGCTGGCTGCGCAGCAGTTCGGTACGCAGGCTGGTCTGCTCGCGCAGATCGTTGGCGATCTTGGAAGCGCCGATGATCCGGCCGGACTCGTCGCGGATCGGCGACACGGTGATCGCCACGGGGATCTCGGTCCCGTCGACGCGCTGCCGCACGGTCTCGAACTTGGGGACCAGCTCTCCGCTGCGGACGCGCGCGAGGATCCGGTCCTCTTCGTCCTGCCGGTCGGCCGGGATGATCCGCCGGATCGACTTTCCAAGCATTTCCGAAGCCGAGATGCCGAACAGCCGCTCGGCCGCGGCATTCCAGCTCAGGACATTGCCGTCGAGATCCTTCGACACGATCGCGTCTGAGGAATGGTCCACGATCGCGGCGAGGTGCGCGTCGCGAAAGCTGCTGGTTCGCCCCACTTTCACCAGCGGTGAATACTACGGATAACCATCCAGAAACAATGGCACATTTGTTAACTGGAGCGGGAGGTGCGCGTGACCTCTGAAAGCCGCCGGTTTCACACCATGCCGAGCTGCGCCGCCGCGACCTGCTGCAGCGCCTGCGCGACCCTGGCGGGCATGCCGAGGTCGCGGGCCGCCTGCTCGTCCGGGCCAAGCGTGCGCGGATCGATGCCAGTGACATAGCCGAACACGACCAACGCCTCGAGGTACGACCCATCGATGCTCGCGTGATACTGGTCGTGGCTCCACAGATCGATCTGGCCGAAGGTCCGCCCGTCGTAGGGGTTGGGATCGGCCACGCCGCGCCACATGGCGCGGTTCCACGCCTCCCCCACAGGGATCACGCCGTCGATCTCGGGCGAGGCCGCGTCGGCAATATCCATCGCCCGCCGCAGATCGAGCGCCATTGCGGCGACCGGCCGGCCGTACCAGTGCCCGTCCTCGCGGTAGACCTGGTCCGCGCGCGACCATGCCGCCATCAGGTAGACGTCCACCGCTGGATTGGCGCGGGTGAACATCTGCGCCAGCGCCGGTGCATCGGCCAGCGTCTGCGCGGGGTCGCCCGGCCGTTCGGGGTCGAGCACCGAATACTGCTGCATCACCACCACGTCCCACGGCGCTTCGATCCTGTCGCGCCGCTCGTTGAGGTGGAAGCCCAGCGTCGATCCCCCGCGCGTCTCGTGCGAAACTTTCCACGCCTGGTCCGCCTGCTCGGCGAAACGCGCGAAAAGCGCCGGAATCCCGCCCACACCCTCCCCGTTCAGGTCGGTCACGCTCTCCGGCCGGTAATGCATGACAGCCGATGTCGCGCCCTGGGTGAAACTATTGCCGATGAACAGGATTCTCCGCGCCTCCTCGGCGGACGCGGGGGACGCCAACGCCAGCAGGGCGGCGAGCGCTGCGATAAGCGCCTCTATCGGCAGAAAGCCCCTTCGGCGCTTGATAATGCCCTCTTTCGTCATCCCAGCGAAAGCTGGGATCGCTCTCAATCCAATACGATGTCCCATAAATCGTCCCAGCTGGGATTGATCCTTTCAATCAGTTCGACCTGCCACGCTTTCAGCGCCTTTTCGCGCGCGATCGCCTCTTCGATCGTGGCATGGTGTTCGATCAGGACGAGCCGATCGAGCCCGTACCGGCGCGCGAACTTCGAGCCTGTCCCCTCCCGATGCTGCGCATGACGCGCCGCGATATCGCTCGTGACGCCAATATAGAGCACGCCGTGGGGCTTATTGGTCAGAATGTAGGTATAACCGCCCCTCTCCACTCGTCCCCCTCCTCCAGCGTCCCGCATACACGCCGGAATCGAGTTCTGCCACGTGCGACCGTCCGACCCGGAGGACAGCGATCCCAGCTTTCGCTGGGATGACGGATATCCTCTACTACGTCATCCCAGCGAAAGCTGGGATCGTTCGCCCCCTCACCCCAGCCCGGCGGCCTCGAGCAGCGCCTGCGTGCTCGCGTCGAAGTCGCCGCCACCGGCCTCGATGTCCTTGGCCATGCGCTTGCCCAGTTCCACGCCGAACTGGTCGAACGGGTTGATGCCCAGCATGACTGCGTTGGCGAAAGTGCGGTGCTCGTGGAAGGCGATCAGCGCGCCCAGCGCGGCGGAGTCGAGATCGTCGCACAGCATCGTCGCGCTTGGCCGGTCGCCGGGGAAATGGCGTGCGGGATCTTCGCCCGCGTCGCCGGCCATCAGCGCGGCGCCTTGTGCGAAGCAGTTGGTCAGCAGGATGCGGTGATGCGCGGGGTCGAGCGTGTCGCCGGGCGCCACACTGGCGATGAAGTCGATCGGCACCAGATTGGTCCCCTGGTGGAGGAGTTGGAACACCGCGTGCTGCGCATCGGTGCCTACCCCGCCCCAGGTGATCGGCGCGGTCGGGCCGGAGACCGGCCGCTGGTCGGCCGTCACCCGCTTGCCGTTCGATTCCATCTCGAGCTGCTGGAGGTAGTCGGGCAGCAGCGCGAGCCGTTCGTCGTAAGCGAAGACGGCGCGGGTCTGGCAGCCGCGCACGCTGGTGTAGTACTGGTCGGCAAAGGCCGCGCGCAGGCACAGGTTGTCGCGCCCGTTCGTATCGCGGAAATGCTCATCGACCGCCCGCGCGCCGGCGAGCATGGATGCGAACTCCTCCCACCCGACGGCGAGCGCCACCGGGAAGCCGATCGAGGACCACAGCGAATAGCGTCCGCCGACGCTCTCGGGAAACGGCAGGACGCGGGTTTCGTCGACGCCCCATTCGACCGCCTTCTCCGGGCTCGCAGTGAGCGCGACGACCCGGCCGGAGGGATCGGACACGCCGTTCTCGCCCAGCCACTTGAGCGCGCTGGCGGCGTTGGTCATCGTCTCGATCGTGGTGAAAGTCTTGCTTGCCATCGCGATCAGCGTCTTCGCCGGATCGCAGGCGGCGAATGCCTGCTCGAGCGCAAGCCCGTCAATGTTCGAGACGACATGCACGTCGACGAGCGCGAGGTCGCGGGTCAACGCGTCGATCGCCATCGCCGGGCCCAGCGCGCTGCCGCCGATACCGATGTGGATCAGGTGCTTCACGTCGCCCAGGGCACCCCCGTGGATCGCCTCGACCAGGAGCCGCATGCGCGCGTGGAGCGCCGCGGCCTCTTCCACCGACGCTTCGCTGCCGACGCCGCGCTGGGCCGTGTGCTCGGCCGCGCGGCCTTCGGTGACGTTGATCTTCTCGCCGCCGAGCAGGGCCGCGCGCTGCGCCGCGAAGCCGCGCGCCTCGGCCAGCGCCTCGAAAGCGGCGAGCAGGTCTCCGTCGAGATGGGTCTTCGACCAGTCGAAGCGGATGCCGCCAGCAGTTTCGCCCTCACCCCATTCGATCCGCTGCGAGAGCTTGGCCACCCGGCCGGGATCGCTTGCAAACAGCTCCTTCAGCGTGCGCTGCGGCACGGCCTCGATCTGCTGCCAGGCTGCGGAAACTGCGTCGGTCATGCGAAAATCCCTTTCCTACATCGTGGGCGCCCGACTAGGGACTGTGGCGATGTTTGCAAGCACTCAACCGAGCCGGAACCGTCCTCTTCGGAAGGTCACGGGCCGCTGTGACCTTTCCCCTCGGAACCGCGGTTTTCCAACGGCGCGAGCGTGTCGCATCTGTCAACACCCCGGCCCGGCATGACCGCCGTGTCCGAAGCCGAAACACCGAAGCGCGAGGAGCAGAGCGAGACGCTCGGCAGCTTCCTCCTGTTCCTGGCCAAGCTCGCGCTGGTGGTGCTGATCTTCCGCAGCTTCATATTCTCGCCCTTCTCGATCCCCAGCGAATCGATGTTGCCCCGGCTGATGAACGGCGACTACCTGGTCGCCGCCAAGTGGCCCTACGGCTACAGCGACTACTCGCTGCCCTTTTCCGCTCCGCTGATCCCGGGCCGTCTGTTCGCCGGCCAGCCCGAGCGCGGCGACGTGGTGATCTTCAAGCACCCGATCGACAACACCGACTACATCAAGCGCGTGATCGGCTTGCCTGGCGACACCGTGGCGATGCGCGGCGGCCAGCTCTTCCTTAACGGCGATCCGGTCGCGAAGCAGCGGATCGAGGACTTCGTGATCCCCGTCTCGCCCAACACCGACTGCGCTTGGGCAGCTGTGCGCGAGGCGGACGGTGAAGGCGGGGAGCAGTGCCGCTACGCCCGCTTCCAGGAGACGCTGCCCTCGGGCCGCAGCTACGACGTCCTCGACTTCGGCCCTACCCCACAGGACGACTACGGCCCCCTAATCGTGCCCGAGGGGACCATCTTCGTGATGGGCGATAACCGCGACAATTCGCAGGACAGCCGCTTTCCCGCGATGCCGGGCGGCGGCGTCGGGCTCGTGCCGCAGGAGAACCTCGTCGGCCGCGCAAGCGCGATTATGTGGTCGACCGACGGCCGCGCCGAGTGGATCAAGCCGTGGACCTGGTTCACCGCCGCGCGCTGGAGCCGCATCGGGGACGGACTGTGAGCACGCTCGACGGGAAGACCCGCGACTGGCTGGCCGGCGCCGGCTTTTCGGTCGGCGACGAAGCGCTGTGGCGCGAGGCGCTGACCCACGGCAGCACGGGCGATACACGGCACTACCAGCGGCTCGAGTTCCTCGGCGACCGGGTGCTTGGCCTCTCGATCGCCGAATGGCTCTACGGACGTAACGGCGCGGCGGAGGGCGAGCTGGCGCAGCGCCTCAACGCGCTCGTCAGCCGTCAGGCCTGCGCCAGCATCGCCCGCGAGATCGGCGCCCCGGCCCACGTCCGCCTCGGCAAGCAGGCCCGCGACGACGGTGCGGCCGAGAGCGACAACGTCCTCGGCGACGTCATGGAAGCACTGCTCGGCGCCAGCTTCATCGAGAGCGGGTTCGATGCCACGCGCGATCTCGTCCGCAAGCTGTGGAATGACTTGGTCGAGGGGCACGCGGGCCGCTCCAAGCATCCGAAAAGCGCGCTGCAGGAATGGGCGGCGGGCAACCAACGCCGCCCGCCGCAATACGAGCTGATCGACCGCTCAGGCCCCGACCACGCCGCCAGCTTCACCGTGCGGGTCAAGGTGCACAAAGTCGGCGAGGCCGAGGCGACCGCAAGCAGCAAACAGGAGGCCGAAACAGCGGCCGCACGCAAGTTCATGGAGATGTACGGGTGACCGACGATACGAATACCCGCTGCGGCCTCGTCGCCGTGATCGGCGCGCCGAACGCGGGCAAGTCCACGCTGGTGAACCAGCTCGTCGGGCAGAAAGTCGCGATCACCAGCGCCAAGGCGCAGACCACGCGCGCGCGCATGCTCGGCATCGCGCTGCACGGGGAGACGCAGATGATCCTGGTCGACACTCCGGGCATCTTCACACCGCGCCGGCGGCTCGACCGCGCAATGGTAAGCGCCGCGTGGGAAGGCGCCGAAGCGGCCGACGCGGTGCTGCTGCTGGTCGATCCGGTCAAGCAGCGGCGGCACGAGCTCGAACCGCTGCTCGAAGCGCTCGCCGCCCGGCCGGAGCGCAAGATCCTGGTGCTCAACAAGGTCGACGTGGCGAAGAAGGAACCGCTCCTCGCACTGGCGCAGGAGCTTGCAGGCAAAGCTGACTTCGCGGAGATCTTCTTCGTCTCCGCCCTCACCGGCGACGGCGTGCCGGAGATGAGAACGGCACTCGCCGAGATGATGCCCGCAGGCCCGTGGATGTACCCCGAGGACCAGGTGTCCGACGCCAGCGAGCGCCTTCTCGCCGCCGAGATCACGCGCGAGCAACTCTACCGCCAGCTCCACGAGGAACTGCCCTACGACAGCGCCGTACGGCCCGAGAGCTACCAGCAGCGCCCCGACGGCAGCCTCGAGATCCACCAGCAGATTGTCGTCGGCCGCGAAAGCCAGCGCGCGATCGTCCTCGGCAAGGGCGGCAGCCGCATCAAGGCAATCGGCGAGGCGGCGCGGATGGAACTCAGCGAAATGCTCGGGGTGAAGGTCCACCTCTTCCTCCACGTGAAGGTGGAGGAGAACTGGGCCGAAAACCGCGAGATCTTCGAGGAAATCGGGCTGGACTGGGGGCGCTGAACGCACGGCTGGTGAAGCACGATCGACCGAGCGCTACCGCGTCGCCAGCAACTGCCCCTACCGCTTCTTCGCGATCGCGATCTTGTTCTTCTTGGCGAAGTCCTTGACCGATTCCTCGCTGCGGTTGAGCGCCTTGGCGATCGCCTTGAGGCCGTGGCCCTTGGCAGCCAGCGTGCGGAGCTGACCGGCTTCGTCGGACTTCCACGGCTGCTTGTGGCGTTCGAAGTGCTCTTTCGCCATGCCTATTTCGCAGCCTCCTTCTTCGGTGCGGCCTTCTTCTTCGCGGCAGGTTTCTTCTTCGGCGCTGCCTTTCGTCCGCCCTTCTTCTTCTTCGCCGGACCCTTTGCCGCCCGGGCATCGATGAGTTCGATCGCCTGCGCTTCGGTGACGTCCTCGGGCTTCAGGTCTTTCGGGATCGTGGCATTGGTCGTGCCGTCGGTGACGTAGGGGCCGTAGCGGCCCGGCATGACCTTGATCTCGCCGCCGCTGGTCGGGTGAGCGCCGAGGGTCTTGATCGGCTCCGCCTTGGCACGCGTGCCGCCCTTGCGGTTGCCGGCTTCGGCGAGCGCCGCGACGGCCGCATTCATGCCGGTTTCGAACACGTCGCGGGTCGAAGACAGCTTCGCGTACTTGCCGTCATGGCGCAGGTACGGACCGTAACGCCCAATATTCGCTTCGATGTCCTGCTCCGTTTCGGGATGTGTTCCCACGATGCGGGGCAGTTCGAGCAGCTTGATCGCCCATTCGAGGTCGAAGTCCGGCAGGTCCTTGGGAATGCTCGCGCGCTTGGCGTCCTTGCCCTCGCCCATCTGGACGTAGGGGCCGAAGCGACCAGTCTTACGGTGGATGTCCTCGCCCGTTTCGGGATGCTTGCCGAGCACGCCGTCATCGGCCGCGGCTTCCCCGTCGTCACCCGGTTGCGCAAAGCGGCGGGTGAACTTGCACTCGGGATAGTTGGCGCAGGCGACGAACGCGCCGTAACGCCCGCCGCGCAGCGCGAGCCGGCCGCCGGAGCGTCCCTCTGCCTCACACAGGGGGCAGGTGCGCGGGTCCTTGCCGTCGGCGCGCGGCGGAAAGAGGTAGTCGGACAGGAAATCGTCGAGCGCTTCGGTCACTTCCGAAGGCTTGCGCTCCATCACTTCTTCGGTCTTCGGTTTGAAGTCGCGCCAGAACTGGGTGAGCAGCGCCTTCCATTCCTCGCGCCCGCCCGAGACCTCGTCGAGTTCGTCCTCCATCCCGGCGGTGAAATCGTAGGCCACGTAGCGTTCGAAGAAGCGCTCCAGAAACGCGGTCAGGAGCCGGCCCGATTCCTCTGCAAAGAAACGGTTTTTCTCCATCCGAACATATTCGCGGTCGCGCAATGTCTGGATCGTCGATGCATATGTCGACGGCCGGCCGATGCCGAGCTCCTCGAGCCGCTTGACCAGCGACGCCTCGGAGAAGCGGGGCGGCGGCTGCGTGAAGTGCTGGTTGGCATTGACGCTCTTCTTCACCGGGCTGTCGCCCTTGTGCATGACAGGCAGCAGACCCTCGTCGTCTTCGCTGTCCTTGTCGTCGAAGCCTTCCTGGTAGACCGCGAAGAAGCCCGGGAACTTCACCACCTGCCCGGTCGCGCGCAGTTCGTTCTTGCCGGTCCCGTCTCGCAGGGTAACAGTCGTGCGCTCGAGCCGCGCGGCGGCCATCTGGCTGGCCATCGCGCGCTTGAAGATCAGATCGTAGAGCTTGCCCTCGTCCCCCGACGCCGCGCGGTCGCGCGAGAAATCGGTCGGGCGAATCGCCTCGTGCGCTTCCTGAGCATTCTTCGCCTTGGTGCTGTAATGGCGTGGCTTTTCCGGGATGTAGTGCCCGTCGTAGCGATCCGCGATGGCCTTGCGCGCGGCGCTGATGGCGCTGCCGTCCATCTGCACGCCGTCGGTCCGCATGTAGGTAATCGCGCCGGCTTCGTAGAGCGACTGCGCAAGCCGCATCGTATGGCTGGCGGAAAAGCCGAGCTTGCGCGCGGCCTCCTGCTGCAGCGTCGAGGTGGTGAACGGCGGCGCCGGATTGCGCGTCAGCGGCTTGGTCTCGATCTCCTCGACCGTGAAGCGGCCCTGCTCGACCGCGGCCTTGGCCGCCATCGCGCTGCCCTCGTCTCCGAGGGTCAGCTTGTCGAGCTTCTTGCCATCGTACTTGACGAGGCGCGCGTCGAATTCGGTGCCGTCCTGCTCCAGCTTCGCAACGACGGACCAGTACTCCTGCGCGCGGAAGGCCTCGATTTCCCGCTCGCGGTCAACGATCAGCCGCAGCGCGACCGACTGCACGCGGCCCGCGCTCTTGGCTCCCGGCAGGCGGCGCCAGAGTACCGGCGAGAGCGTGAAGCCGTAGAGATAGTCGAGCGCGCGCCGCGCGAGGTAGGCATCGACGAGATCGTTATCGAGATCGCGCGGATGCGCCATCGCCTCGGTCACCGCCGGTTTGGTGATTGCGTTGAAGGTGACCCGGTCGACCTTCGCCGGCAGCACCTTGCGCTTGGCCAGAAGCTCGCGCACGTGCCACGAAATCGCCTCTCCTTCGCGGTCGGGGTCGGTCGCGAGCACGAGCCGGTCGGCCTTCTTCGCCGCGTCGGCGATTTCCTTGAAGCGGCTCTGCTTGTCGCGATAAAGTTCCCAATCCATCGCGAAGTCCTCGTCCGGCCGCACGCTGCCATCCTTGGGCGGCAGGTCGCGGACGTGACCGTAGGAGGCGAGGACCTTGAAGTCCTTGCCCAGGTATTTCTCGATGGTCTTCGCCTTGGCCGGCGATTCGACGATAACAAGCTGCATGGAGTTGGAGACGGTCCCTTACGTGTGTACGTGCGCGAGGGTGGGGACGGCGGCTCGCCCCCGTCAAGTGAGATTGTGGGCGGTGCGCTAGCCGGCCAGCGAGACCCGCCCGCCCGCGTGTCGCTGCAAACGACCGGCGATTTCAAGTTCCAGCAGGGCCATCTGCACGGCTGACGAGCCGGCGCCCGATTGGCGGATCAGTTCGTCTACCGGTACCGGAGCGGTCGTCAGCAGGCCGGAGATGTCGGCCGGTTCGGCATGGTCCAGTTCGTCGGGCGCGTAGTCGTACCCCCGAGCGGCTTCGCGGAAGGTGGAGCGCGGGGTGCCGTCGAAGCCGCTGAGCAGCTCGATCGCGTCCTCCGGCGCCTGGATCAGGACCGCGCCGTCGCGGATCAACTGATTGCATCCTTGCGAGCGCGCATCGAGCGGGCTGCCCGGGATCGCCATGACCTCGCGCCCAGCCTCCCCCGCAAGGCGCGCGGTGATCAGCGAGCCGGACTTGGGCGCCGCTTCCACCACCAGCGTTCCCGCTGCGAGCCCTGAGATGATGCGGTTGCGGCTCGGGAAATGGCTGCCGCGGGGTTCGGTGCCCGGCGGCTGCTCGGCAAGGAGCAGGCCTGTGCTCGCGATGTCATCCTGCAGCTCGGCGTGCTGGGGCGGATAGGCGATGTCGATGCCGCTTGCGATCACGCCAACCGTCGCAGGCAGCGCGCCTCGGTGGGCGGCGCCGTCGATGCCACGGGCGAGACCGGAAACGACGACGAACCCCGCCTCCGCCAAGGCCGCGGCGAAGTCGCGCGCCAGCTTGACCGCCGCGGCCGAGGCATTGCGCGCGCCGACCATGGCGACGCAGGGCCGTGCGGCCAGGGCAAGGTCACCCCGGAAGGTCAGGATCGGCGGCGCGCTTTCGATCTCCGCCAGAAGCGGCGGATAATCGTGCTGGTCGTGGAACAGATACCGCGCACCGGCGGCACGCACCGCTTCCACTTCACGCTCGATCCGCTCGATCGGCGCCGCGCGGTAGTCGCGTCCGCCGCGCCGGCCGAGATCGGGCAGCGCCTCGAGCGCGGCTTCGGCACTGCCGTATCGCTGAAGCAGATGGGCGTATGAGACCGGCCCGACGTTGGGCGATCGCAGCAGCCGGATGCGCGCGAATGCCTCGGGCTGCGAAAGCGGAGCGGTTTCACTCACGCGCGACGTCTCGGCGGAATGGGAAACCGGCTCACCCCTTGGAGCCGACCTTCGGCTCCGTGCCGTTCGCCAGACGCTTGAGGTTCTCGCGGTGGAGCCAGATCACGATCAGCGCGATCAGCACCAGCGCAGGGACGTAGGCCGTGTGACCGAACACCGCGGCGACGATGACCGCGGCCACGACTGCGCTCATCCCCGCGAGCGAGCTGATCCGGCTCAGCCCCAGAACCCCGAGCCAGACGAGGGCGTAGGCAAGCCCGATCGGCCAGGCGAGGCCGAAGCTGACGCCGGCGTTGGTCGCAACGCCCTTCCCCCCCTTGAACCCGAGCCAGACGGGGAAGCAGTGGCCGAGCACGGCAAACACCGCAGCAACGGGTGCCGGACCTAAGGCAGCGCCGGGCATCTCGCTCGGCCCGGTGAGCAGGTGCGCGGCGAGCAGCACCGCCACGAGCCCCTTGGCGAGGTCGAGCAGCAGGGTGGCCGCAGCGACCGCCTTGTTGCCGGTGCGCAGCACGTTGGTCGCGCCGATATTGCCGCTGCCGATCTTGCGCACGTCGCCCAACCCGGCGAGCCGCGCGAGGATCAGCCCGAACGGGATTGAGCCGCACAAGTAGCCGAGCAGCGCGGCAAGCAAGGTATCGGTGGTCACGTCCATGGCAGCGCCCCTCCCTTTCAGCAGCAGATAACCGTTCGCCCCGAGCTTGTCGAAGGGCCGTTCTCTCTTCTACGGCGCTAGAAGAAAAAGCGGGGCTTCGACAAGCGCAGCCCGAACGGAAATGGTTCCTTGGACGATTCATCCCCCATCCTGCTGTTCGATTCCGGCGTTGGCGGACTCAGCGTGCTCGCGGAGATGCGCAAGACGCTGCCTGGCGTGCCCGTGATCTATGCGGCGGATCTCGCGGGCCTGCCTTATGGCACCAAGAGCGAGGCCGATGTCGCGGCGCGCGTCTGCGGGTTGCTCGGGCGGATGGCGGAGCGCTGGAATCCGCGGCTGATCTGCATCGCCTGCAACACCGCGAGTACGATCGCGCTCGGCATGGTGCGCGAGGTGCTGGAGATCCCGATCGTCGGTACGGTACCCGCGATCAAACCCGCGGCGAGCGCGACACGCAGCGGCACGATCGGGCTGCTCGGCACGGCGGCGACGATCCGCCAGGCCTATGTCGATAATCTCGAATCGCAGTTCGCTGACGGGAAGACGCTGCTGCGCCACGCCGCACCCGGTCTGGTCGAGGCGGCGGAGGCCAAGCTGCGGGGGCGTGCGGTCACCCCCGCCGCGATCGACGAGGCCGTGGCGGGGCTTCGCATGCAGCCCGGCGGGGGCGAGATCGACACCGTCGTGCTCGCCTGCACCCATTTCCCTCTTTTGCGGGCGGAGTTGGGAGAAGCGTTCGGTGCGGAGGTGAAATTCATCGACGGCGCCCAGGGCATCGCGCGCCGGATCGCACACCTCGTTGCGGGGCAGCCAATCGCGCGGAGAAAGCCGGATCGCGCCGTGACCACAGGACCGCTCGACGAATTCGAGCCGCTTGCCCAGGCATTTCGCGCCTGCGGGATCGAGCGTCTGGAGAAGTTCTAGCTGCGAATCGCTCGCAAAGATCGCGGTGGAAATACGGGCGCGGGCGGCCTAAATGCCGGCCCGGAACGGCCGGGACCGGACGGCGAGGCGCGAGCGTGCGATGAATTACAATCAGATCTTCGATCAGGCGATCGACCGCCTGCACTCTGAAGGCCGCTACCGCGTCTTCATCGATATCATGCGTAACAAGGGCACGTTCCCCAACGCACGCTGCTTCGCCGGGCACAATGGGCCGAAGCCAATCACCGTCTGGTGCTCGAACGACTACCTTTCGATGGGCCAGCACCCGAAAGTCATCGCCGCGATGGAAGAGGCGCTGCACGACGTCGGCGCCGGATCCGGCGGCACGCGCAACATCGGCGGCAACACGCACTTTCACGTCCAGCTGGAACGCGAGCTGGCCGACCTGCACGGCAAGGACGGCGCGCTGCTGTTCACCAGCGGCTACGTCTCCAACGACGCGACGCTCTCCACCCTGGCCAAGCTGCTGCCGGGCTGCGTAATCTTCTCCGACGAGCTCAACCATGCGAGCATGATCGCCGGCATTCGCAACTCGGGCTGCGAGAAGCGCGTGTTCCGGCACAACGATCTCGAGCATCTGGAAGAGCTGCTCGCCGCCGAAGCGCCCGAGACGCCCAAGCTGGTCGCGTTCGAGAGCGTCTACTCGATGGACGCCGACATCGCCCCGATCCACGCGATCTGCGACCTTGCCGAGAAATACAACGCGCTGACCTATATCGACGAGGTCCACGCCGTCGGCATGTACGGCCAGCGCGGCGGCGGGATTTCGGAGCGTGACGAGGCCGCGCACCGGATCGACATCATCGAAGGCACGCTGGGCAAGGCGTTCGGCGTCATGGGCGGCTATATCGCGGCCGACACGCGCGTGATCGACTGCATCCGCAGCTATGCGCCCGGGTTCATCTTCACGACTTCGCTCAGCCCCGTTCTCGTGGCCGGCGTGCTCGCGGCCGTGCGGCACCTCAAGGAATCGAACGAGGAGCGTGAGGCGCAGCAGCGCAACGCCGCGCTGCTCAAGGCGAAGTTCGCCGCTGCCGGCCTGCCGGTCATGCCGAGCCAGACGCATATCGTGCCGCTCATGGTCGGCGATCCTGTGCGCGCGAAGAAGATCAGCGACATCCTGCTCGCGGAATACGGCGCCTATGTGCAGCCGATCAATTTCCCGACCGTGCCGCGCGGCACCGAGCGGCTGCGCTTCACCCCCGGCCCCACGCATACCGAAGCGATGATGGACGATCTGGCCACCGCACTGGTAGAGATCTGGGACCGGCTCGAGCTGGAACTCGCGCAGGCAGCCTGAGCGCTGCCGCTGGTCACCGCCGCCTGTGACGCTAGATAGCGGCAATGGACGACAGCCGATCCAGGCAGTTGCGCGAGAACGCGCCTCTCTACGCGGTCTCCGCTATTCTCGCGCTCGCCTTCGCAGCGCTGGCCGCGTTCGGCGCAGTCGATCGGCCTGTCGCTCCGCTGGTTCCCTCGACCATATCGGCCCCGCTCGATGCCCTGCCCGCAAGTGCCGAGGACGAGGGCACGATCCTCTCCACGCTCCCTGCCGAGGATGCGCGCACGCGCAACGCCGCGGCTCCCTTTGCCGACATCGATCCGGTGGCCGCCCGCCCGTTCGTCTTTCGCGGCAGCTCCGCAGACCGCGTGCGGGCGCGCAACTGTCTCGCGCTCGCCGCGATGGCCGAGGCCGGTGCCGGCGAAGCGGACCAGCGCGCGGTGATGCAGGTGATCCTCAACCGCGTGCGCCATCCGGCGTTCGCCGGCACGGTCTGCGGCGTGGTCTTCCAGGGCTCGGAGCGGCCCACGGGGTGCCAATTCACCTTCACCTGCGACGGCTCGCTCGCGCGCAGCTATTCCGAGACCTTATGGCGTGCGGCGCGGCAGCGGGCGGAGGAGGCGCTGGGCGGTTACGTCCACGCGCGGGTCGGTACGGCGACCCACTATCACGCCGACTACGTCTATCCCGCCTGGAGCGGCGAGCTGGACAAGATCGCGGCGGTCGGCCCCCACCTGTTCTTCCGGTGGCGCGGATGGTGGGGGAGCAGCGCGGCGATGTCGGCGCGTTACACCGGCGGCGAACCCGACCCGCTAAGGCTGCGCAAAGCGGCACAGGAGGTCGATCGGCCAGTGGACCTTCTCCTCCCCCGGCTTGCCGACCAGGGTACGGCGGTTCGTACGATCACCGCATCGCGCGGTGCCGTGTCGGAGGAGACTCCGATCGAGGCAGCCGACGCACCGGACGTGTCTCCGGGCGTCCTCGCGCCCGGCGTTCATTTCGTGCTCGTCGCACGCGGCGATTCCCCGCAGACGCTCGTGGAGCGCGCCCGCGCCCTGTGCCCGGGTGACGCCTATTGTCAGGTCTACGGTTGGGACGAAGCCGCGGCGATTCCGGCCGAATTGCCGCTGACCGGCGAAGCCCGCCGCGCGCTTCGCTTCAGTTTCCTGCCGGCGCGGAACGGCAATGCCGAGGCGATCTATTTCGACTGCCGGATCTTCGCCTCCCCGCCCGTGGGCGCCTGCCTTCCCCGCGCGAGGCCGTAGCCGGTCGCGCGGAGACAGGGGGCCTGCTCAGCGCAGGCTCACCACGTTGTCGGTCACCGGGCGCTCGCGGTCGCCGCGGTAGAGGCTCGCCATCGGCTCGTCGCCGACCACGATCTGCTGCGCATTGCCGAAGCCGTTGAAGCCGGTCTTCATCGCCGCGCCGTAGGCACCCAGCATGCCGATCTCGATATAATCGCCCGCCTGGATGTCACCGGGAAGCATGAAGGGGCCCTTCATGTAATCGGCATCGTCGCAGGTCGGCCCGTAGAAGGCGAACTCCTGCGGCGGATCGCGCAGATCGTCCTCCAGCGCCGAGACCGGGAAGCGCCAGTCGACATGCGCCGCATCGAACAGCGCGCCGTAGGCTCCGTCATTGATGTAGAGCTCGTCCCCGCGGCGCTTTTCGACCCGCACAACGACCGAGGAATACTCGGCGCACAGCGCGCGGCCGGGCTCGCACCACAGCTCGGCGTTATAGGCGATCGGCAGGTTTTCGAAGTGGCGGTGGATGACTTCGAAATAGTCCTTCAGCGGCGGAGGCTCCATGTCCGGATAGACCGAGGGGAAGCCGCCGCCGACATCGACCACGTCGATCACCACGCTCGCCTCGGCCACCGCGGCGCGTACGCGCTCCAGCGCCTGGACATAGGCGAACGGCGTCATCGCCTGGCTCCCGACGTGGAAGCACACACCCAGCCAGTCGCAGTGCTGGCGGGTCGCCTGCAGCAGCGGCGCAGCGTCGACCAGATCGACGCCGAACTTGGAAGCAAGGCTGAGCTCGGAATAGTCGGACGAGACGCGCAGGCGCACCAGCAACCGCAGGTCGGCAGCGGGCGTGCCATCCTCCGCGGTAGTCGCCTCGACGATCTTGGCCAGCTCCTCGATCGTGTCGAGGCTGAAGGTCTTCACGCCGTGTTCGAAGTAAGCCTCGCGAATCGCACGCGGCGTCTTCACCGGATGCATGAAGCACAGCGTCGCCTGCGGCAGCATGGCGCGCACCAGGCGCACTTCCGCGATCGAAGCGACGTCGAAATGCGTCACGCCGCCATTCCACAGGACCTGCAGCAGGTCGGGCGAAGGATTCGCCTTCACCGCATAGAGCGACTTGCCCGGGAACTTCTCGACGAAGAAACGCGCTGCACGCTCCGCGGCGTGCGGGCGATTGATGATAACCGGCTCGTCCGGCGCGAGTGCGCGAACTACAGACCGGGCGTCAGGATGGATGTGCAACTCAAGGGACCCCCAAACGGTTAAGTTCGAACGAGGCTGCCTTGCGGTTAGGAAGTCCCCTTGGGGCAGCGGGGTGCGCCTATAAGCTTCGCAGCGTGAACCGCAAGTGAAAACTCGCGCTTTACCCCGCAACCGGAGAGGGGACGAAGCGGGGGTGCGGCGGGACGATCCGTGCCCGGATCATTCCTCGAGAAGCGCATCCACCACGCTGGGCGTCAGCGACAGGAGGACGTTCACGTTCTCGCGCAGGTTGGCCATGGTGATTCCATGGTCGAGCACGACGTAGCGGGTGACGCCGATCGTGCCGTTCGCCGGGTCACGCCAGGTGTTGACGGCGGCCTGCGACAGGTTGGCCCGCGCGAGGCTTTCGGAGTCGACGCTCTCGTCCGGATCGAACCGAACCTGCATCATCACGCCCTGGCACCCTGGAACGCCGTTGGCATCGCAGGCGGTTCCGATGAGGACGTAATTGGTCTCCTCGGCATCGGTCGCGGAGAGGCTGATCTCGCCGAACTTACCCTGCTCGCTGACGGTGTGGCCCAGCGATGCGACGATCGCCTTCAGATCGTCGAGGTCCACCGACTTCACTAGACGCTCCGCCGAATAGCCCTGCGCCCGTGCCGCCGGCGCAGCCGCCGCGTTCCCGCCGGCGAGCAAGACGGCAGCGACCAGTAGGTGGACTTTTCGCATCGGCATTCCCCCAAACGTCTTGCGGCGATCCTTCCACGGACCGTCCGCCCCGCCAAGCCCCGCTAACTCAACCGGTCGCGAAAATCTTCGTAGTCAAAGCTCTTCACCCGTTCGAGCGCGTCGGTGTCACTGTCCCAGAGCCAGATCGAGGGCAGCTGGACGCCGTTGAAGGTGTTGGTCTTCACCATCGAATAGTGCGCCTGGTCGAGGAAGGCGATTCGCTGGCCGGGTTCGCAGGGCACCGGCAGGCGGTAGTCGCCGATTACGTCGCCCGCGAGGCACGATGGGCCGCCGAGGCGGACGGGATCGCCCTCGCCCGCAGCCTCCTCGTGCAGCATCGCGGGCCGGTAAGGCGCCTCGATCACGTCGGGCATGTGGCAGGTGGCGGAGATGTCGGTCACCGCGAGCGGCATTCCGTTCCACATCGAGTCGAGGATAGTTCCGACGAGCATCCCGGCATCGAGCGCCACGGCTTCGCCCGGCTCGAGGTAGATCTCAGCTCCGGTGTCCTCCTTCGCATCGCGCAGGAACTCCACCAGTTCCTCGCGCTGATAGTCGGCGCGGGTGATGTGGTGCCCGCCGCCCATGTTGATCCACTTGAGCTGGCCGAACCACGGCTCGATCGCGTCGAACACCTTGTCCCACGTCCGCCGGAGCGGCTCGAAGTCCTGCTCGCACAAGTTGTGGAAGTGGATGCCGTCGACCTGCTCCATGATCTCGGGCGTGAGTTGGTCGATCGGGAAGCCGAGCCGCGAGCCAGGCGACGAGGGATCGTAGCGCGGCACTTCGCCACAAGGGCACAGCGGATTGATCCGCAGCCCGACGTCGAAATCCTGGCCCGAGGCGCGCGCATGATCGAGGATCAGCGCCGCACGCTCGAGCTGGCCGGGCGAGTTGAAGATCACGTGATCGGAAAGGCGGCAGACTTCCTCCAGCTCGCCGGGCTTGTAGGCGGCCGAGTAGGTGGCGATCTCCCCGTCGTAGAACTCGCTGGCCAACCGCGCTTCCCACAGGCCCGAGGTACACACGCCGTCGAGATATTCGCCGATCACCGGCGCAACGCTCCACATCGAGAACGCCTTGAGCGCGGCCAGCACCTTGATGTCCGCCGCATCGCGAATGTCAGCAAGCACCTGAAGATTGGCACGCAGCTTCGCAGTGTCGACGACGAAGGCGGGGCTATCGACGCGATCGAGGTCGAAATGGGCGAAAGCGCCCGGATCGCCAGCTTTGGTTTCCATCGGCTCAGGAACCTCCCGGATCAATATTCGCGGACGCGTGCTGCGCATCCTTGGCGAGCGGTACCACCTCGCGCAACAGCGCGGCGAGGAACAGACCGGGTTCCTCGAACATCGGCATGTGCGCCGAATGCTCGAACCAGACCAGCTCCTTGGAAGGCGCCTCGACCTCTTCAAGCCACTCGGCCGCGATCGGCGAAGGCACGGTATAGTCGTGCCGCCCGAGAAGGAACACCAGCGGCACCTCGACCCGCTCGACGTCCGCGAAGCTGACATCGGCGAGACGAGGCCAGAGCGTCGTCACCGTGAAGGCACTACCCTCGCCCCAGGCCTCGCGATCCGCCACAGTGTAAAGCGGTGACAGTCGCGGCTGGTGAAAATAGAGCGTCTCCGCCGGCGGGCGGTTGTACAGCAGCGAGCCGTACGGCATCGCGTACTTGCGCCAGCCGTCGGCCTGCTCGATCGTGAACGGGCCCGCCGCGGGATAGGGCGCGAGAGCATCGATCGCGGCGACCGCTTCCTCGTCCCCGGCAGCAAGCGCCCTGGCCCGCGTCCAGGCCATGCCGGCCTTCTCGCTTTCGCGGAAGTCGATGCCCTGCCCCACGCCGACATAGGCGTGGAGCAGGTCCGGCCGCTCCAGTGCGACCGCCAGCCCGACGAACGAGCCCCAGCTGTGCCCCATCAGCACGACCTTGCGCTCGCCGTAACGCTCCTGCAGCAACTCGATCAGTTCGATCGCATCGTCCCGGTACCGCTCCAGCGTCATCGTCGGGGCGAGCGTCCCGGGAGAGTTCAGCGGATAGGACCGTCCGGCGCCGCGCTGGTCGTAATGGACGACGGTGAAGAAGTCCTCCCACGGACGCTGGAAGGTCCAGGCGAAAGGCATCTCCACCGCGCCGGGTCCGCCGTGGACGAAGATCAGGATCGGATTGTCGCGGTCCGTGCCGCGGACGTTCACGACCTGCCGCGCGCCGCCGAGCGTGGCGACGAAGGTCTCTTGGACACCATCCGGCGTCACGATCCGGTTCATGTCCGCGATGATCTCGCGCGCCGGAGCGTAGGGGTCGCTCGGCGTCTCGGCCGCCGAGGCGGGGTGGCAAAGCGTCGCCGTCAGCGCCGCAGCAGCTGTCAGGACAGGCCTCAGCACCGTCAGAAGTCCACCGGCCCGTCGAGCTCCTTCACATTCCACGGCAGTCCGTGATCGTTCAGCATGTCCATGAACGGATCGGGATCGAACTGCTCCATGTTGAACACGCCCTCCCCCTTCCACTTGCCCTGCAGCACCATGGCGCTGCCGATCATCGCAGGGACGCCGGTGGTGTAACTGACCGCCTGGTTGCCCGTTTCCTCGTAGGCATCCTCGTGGTCGCAGATATTGTTGATGTAGAACGTCTTCTCGCCCGATCCGTCGAGCGCCTCGCCGGTCGCGATCACGCCGATGTTGGTCTTGCCCTTGGTCGTTTCGCCCAGCGTCTCGGGCTTGGGCAGCACGGCGGCGAGGAACTGGAGCGGAATGATGTCCTTGCCCTGGTAACGGATCGGCTCGATCGAGGTCATGCCGACGTTCTGCAGCACCGTCAGGTGCGTGATGTACTGGTCGCCGAAAGTCATCCAGAACCGCGCGCGCTCCAGTTCGGGGACGAACTTCGCGAGGCTTTCCAGTTCCTCGTGGTACATCATGTACATATTCTTGCGGACGACGCTCTCGAAGTTGAACTCGACCTTTTCGCCCAGCGCGGGGGTCTCGATGAACTTGCCTTTCTCCCAATGGCGCGCCGGCGCAGTGATCTCACGGATGTTGATCTCTGGATTGAAGTTGGTGGCGAAATGCTGGCCGTGATCACCGCCGTTGCAATCGAGGATGTCGAGCTGGCGGATGGTCTTCAGCTTGTGCTTCTTCAGCCACATGGTGAAGACGCTGGTCACACCCGGATCGAAGCCGCTACCGAGCAGCGCCATGATCCGGGCTTCCTTGAACCGGTCGTGGTAGGCCCACTGCCACTTGTATTCGAACTTCGCCTCGTCCTTCGGCTCGTAGTTCGCGGTGTCGAGGTAGTCGACGCCGGCCTCAAGGCAGGCGTCCATGATCGGCAGGTCCTGATAGGGAAGCGCGAGATTGACCACGAGGCTGGGCCCGACCTTCTTGATCAGGTTGACCATGGCCGGGACTTCCTCGGCATCGATCTCGTAGGTCGCCACCTCCTGCCCCGTGCGCTGCTTGACCGATTCGGCGATCGCGTCGCACTTGGCTTTCGTGCGGCTCGCAAGGTGGATCTGACTGAAGATGTCGGGATTCATCGCCATCTTGTGCACGCAGACCGAGCTGACTCCGCCTGCACCGATTACCAGCACTTTCGACATAATTGCTCCAATCCTACTGCTGATGAGCCTCCGCAAGGGCGGAGGCCTCGGGCGCCTGGTCGTCCACTGACCGCCTGAGGTCCCCGCGTCCGCGGGGACTCACGAATAACGACGGCTCACATAGGGAAATGCGCTAGCAGGGCAACATGATCCAGGAGACGATTCGAAAGCCGACCCGCGAAGGCGTGCTGCGCGCCGCCGCCAAGATCGCGGAGATCCTGCCGCCCACCCCGCTGCTGCCGGTGGAGATCGGCGGCACGCGGCTCTGGGCCAAGGCCGAGGTGCTGCAGCCTGTCGGCGCGTTCAAGATCCGCGGCGCATGGCATCGCCTGAGCGATCTGACCGACGAGGAGCGCGCGCGCGGCGTGGTGGCAGTCTCGAGCGGCAACCATGCGCAGGGCGTCGCATGGGCAGCCCGGCGGCTCGGCATTGCTGCGACGATCATCATGCCGCGCGATGCGCCGAAGGTGAAGCTGGAAGCGACCCGCGCACTCGGGGCCGAGATCGTGCTCTACGACCGGCCCGGCGAGGACCGCGACGAGGTCGCCGCGCGCGAGGTCGAGCGGCGGGGCGCGGTGCTGGTCCACGCCTTCGCCGATCCATGGGTGATCGAGGGCCAGGGCAGCGCCGGCATCGAGATCACGCAACAACTTGGCCGGGAGCCGTCCCGTCTGGTCGCGCCCTGCGGTGGCGGGGGCCTCAGCGCGGGGCTGGCGCTCGCCTGCCCTTCGTCGCAAGTCGTTCCGGTGGAGCCGGTTGGCTGGGACATGGTCGGACAGAGCCTTGCCGCGGGCGAGATCGTCCACGCCGCGCCCGATGCGCCGAAGACCATCTGCGACGCTCTGCAGCCAACCGCGACGAAGCCGATCAACCTCGCCGTATTACAGGGCCGCAGCGAGCCGGGTGTCGCGGTGACAGACGAGGAAGTGCGCGCCGCGCAGCGCTTCGCCTTCGCTCGCCTCAAGCTGGTGGTCGAACCCGGCGGTGCGGCGGCGCTCGCGGCCGCGCTCGCGGGAAAGGTACCGGTCGATCAGAATACAGTGATCCTGCTGACCGGCGGGAACTGTGATCCGGATAACTTCGCCGCGACGATCGCGACCGACTGATTCTCGCGGTTTGACTTCTGCCTTCCATCAACGCAGTTTCACGGCGGGTCTCAGGAGGGGGAGTTTCCATGCAGGCTGACATTCTCGCACCGGCCGCCGTCCTGGTGGCATGGACATTGGTCATGTTCGTCTGGATGGCAGCCACACGGCTGCCGGCGCTTTCGAAAATTGGCGGGATGGCCAACGCCAGACCCGGCGGCCGCGGTCAGGATCTGGAAGGCGTGATCGACGACCGGATTAACTGGAAGGCGCACAACTACGCCCACCTGCACGAACAGCCGACGCTCTTCTACGCCGTGATCGTCATCCTTGCGATCATGGGCCCGCATGCGCACGATCTGCTGTTCGCCTGGGCCTATGTCGCGATCCGCGTGATCCATTCGCTCTGGCAAGCGACAGTCAACAAGGTGAACGTGCGCTTCCTGCTGTTCATCCTCTCGGCGGCGTGCCTTGCGGTGCTGACGGTCAGTGCGCTGCTGCGCACGCTCTTTGATGTGGGAGCCGCCGCATGATCGGAATGACTATTCTGCAGCCACTCGTCGCCTTGATGGCGTGGACCATGGTCATGTGGCTGTGGATGTACCTGACGCGCATTCCCGCAATGAGTCGCGCCAAGATCGATCCTGACGCGATGGCGCGCGATCCCGAGGCTTCGCTCGACCGCGCGCTTCCGCAGCAAGTGCAGTGGAAAGCGCACAACTACAACCACCTGCACGAAGCGCCGACGGTGTTCTACGCCGTCGGCCTTGTGCTTGCGATCATCGGCCAGGGTGACGGAATGAACGCGCTGCTGGCGTGGATCTACGTCGGTCTGCGAGTGATCCATTCGGTGGTGCAAGCGACCGCGAACAAGGTGATGGTGCGTTTCGTGCTGTTCGCCATGTCAAGCCTCGTGCTGATCGCGCTGATCCTCGACGCGGCAATGGCGGTATTCGAGTTCGTCTGACGCGCCGAGTCCCAGCTCACAACCACAACAACCCGGTCACCCCAGCGAAAGCCGGGATGACGACGATTGCGGCGCTACTCCGCTGCTTCGGCTTCCTGCTTCGCGAACTCCAGCGTCGCGAGGAAGCGTTCGGCGTCGAGGGCGGCCATGCAGCCGGTGCCGGCGGCGGTGACGGCCTGGCGATAGGTGTGGTCCATCACGTCGCCGCAGGCGAAGACGCCGGGGATCGCGGTCTTGGGCGTGCCCGGCTCGACGATCAGGTAGCCGCTCTCGTCCATCTCGAGCTTGCCCTTGAACAGCTCGGTCGCCGGGGCGTGGCCGATCGCGACGAAGGCGCCATCGACCTCGAGCGTCGAGGTCTCGCCGGTCACCGTGTCCTTGAGCACGAGATGCGTCAGCCCGCCCGCAGCGGGATCGCCCTCGAAGCTCACCACCGCCTTGTTCCACAGGGTCGAGATCTTGTCCGACTTGAACAGCCGTTCCTGCAGGATCTTCTCCGCGCGCAGTTCGTCGCGGCGGTGGATCAGCGTCACGTCGTCCGAATGGTTGGTGAGGTAGAGCGCTTCCTCGACCGCGGTGTTGCCGCCGCCGATCACCGCGACTTTCTTGCCGCGATAGAAGAACCCATCGCAGGTCGCGCAGGCGGAAACGCCCTTGCCGCCCAGTTCCTGTTCGCCCGGCGCGCCAAGCCACTTGGCCTGCGCGCCCGTCGCGATGACCAGCGTGTCGCCGATATATTCGTCACCGCTGTCGCCGATCGCGCGGAACGGCGGGCCCTTGTCGACCTCGACCGAGACGATCGTGTCCCACATCATGCGCGTGCCGACATGCTCGGCCTGGGCCTGCATCTCCTGCATCAGCCATGGCCCCTGGATCACGTCCTTGAAGCCGGGATAGTTCTCCACGTCGGTGGTGATGGTGAGTTGGCCCCCGGGCTGGAGGCCCTGCACCACGATCGGCTCCATCATTGCGCGCGCGCCGTAGATGGCGGCGGAATAGCCGGCCGGGCCGGAGCCGATGATGAGCATCCTGGTGCGGTGAGTAGCCATGCGAGATATTCCGTTCCGATTGACGATCCGACCCTCAGGTGGGTCAGGCTTCGACGAGATGCAAGCGCAGCGCCTCGCGCCGCGCCTCGTCAACCTCCAGCACATCGGCGAGGAAGGCGTCGAGCGAACCGTGCGCCTCCTCCACAGCTTTGCGCATGGCGTGGAGATAGCGCGCGTCGACGCCCATCAGCACGCGGATCGTCTCGTCGTCGACCGCGCCGTACTTCGCGCGGATCGTCTCGCCCCCTGCGGCAATGCGCGCCTCGATATTGCCGGCGACGTTGGTGAGGAGGAAATCCTCCATCGCATCGTCGGGGTGAACGCCGAGAGCGTGATGGAGCAGCGCCACCGCCATGCCCGTGCGGTCCTTGCCCGCAAGGCAGTGGACGAGGCTCGCACCGCCCCCTTCCGCTGGCCCCCGCGCAAGAGTCGCGAAGTACTGTCGCATAACCCACAGCACCGGCTCACGGTTGGGGAGGTTGCGGTAGATGCGCTCCATCGCCCGGTGCGCGCCATCGAGCGTGAGCACGCCGCCTGCGGCTTCCACATGAGGGGCGAGGTTGGCGGTCTCCCCCTCGTAAGCGATGACCTCGGCGCAAAAGCCGTCCGCCCGCCGGCACGGGTAGCTTTGCCGCTCGCTCGCCCCGCGAAAGTCGATCACGTGGCGCAGCCCGAGCGCATCTATCTTGGCGAGATCGGCGTCGCTCGCCCCGACATGCTGGCCCGAGCGGTAGAGCAGCCCGCTCCGCAAGCGGCCCCCGTCTGCGATCGGATAGCCGCCGTAGTCGCGGAAATTGTGCACGCCTTCCAGCGCGACGACGCGTTGTTGGTTCATGGAAGGAGGCCCTGCCATCTCGCCTCGCAGGGCACAAGCCGATGTCAGCGCTCCGCTTCCGGTCCCGCGAGGTCGGAGGTGAAGTTCTCCGTCCAGCGCTGGACGTTGTCGTTGGCCACCGTCTCGATCATGGCCTCCCACCGCCGCCGACGCTCCTCGATCGGCATGTCGAGCGCGGTGTGAATCGCATGCGCTAGGTCGTCAGGGCTGTGCGGGTTGACGAGAACCGCGTCCTGCAGCTGCAGCGCGGCTCCGGCGAAGCGCGACAGAATCAGGACGCCTGGGTCCTCCGGATCCTGCGCTGCGACGTATTCCTTGGCCACGAGATTCATCCCGTCCCGCAGCGGCGTGACCAGCCCGATCTTCGCTGCGCGATAGAACCCGCACAGCTCGGCCAGGGTGTGGCCTCGGTTGACGTAGCGGATCGGCACGATGTCGACTTCGGTTCGTGCGCCGTTGATCTGGCCGATCTTCTGTTCGAGCGTGGCGCGGATGTCCTGGTAGGACTCGACGTTTTCGCGGCTCGGCGGCGCGATCTGGATGAATACGAGATCTCGCACGCGCTCCGGATAGTTGTCGAAGAAGCGCCCGATGCCGTCGATCCGCTCGGGCAGGCCTTTCGAATAGTCGAGCCGGTCGACACCGATCATCGCCGTGCGTCGCCGCGTGCTCGACAGCAGCCGCTGCGCCGCTTGCCGCGCCTCGCCGGTGTCCGCCTGCGCCCGCACATGGTCGTAGTCGATCCCGATAGGATAGGCGCGTGCGATGGTCTTGCGCCCTTCGTACGTGATCGTCCCGGTCGCCTCATCCACTTCGGCGCCGAGCGCTTTCTCGCAGTAGTGAACGAAGCTCTCGAGCCACTCATCGGTCTGGAAGCCGATCAGATCGTACTCGAGCATCGTCTGCACCAGCCGCTCGTGGAAGGGCAGTGAGACGAACAGCCGGGTAGGCGGCCAGGGCGTATGAAGGAAGAATCCGATCCGGTTCTTCAGTCCGCGGGAGCGCAGGCGCGCGCCGAGTGGGATCAAGTGATAGTCGTGGACCCAGACAAGATCGTCCGGCTCGATCAGGGGCCCGACGCTGTCGGCGAAGCGCTCGTTGACGCGCTCGTAGCCCTTGCCGGTCTCGCGCTCGTACTCTGTCAGGTCGAGGCGAAAGTGGAAAAGCGGCCACAGGGTCGAGTTGGCGTAGCCGTTGTAGTATTCCTCGATGTCCTGGTGCGGCAGGTCGACTGTAGCGGTCGTCACCCCTTCATGCCGCTGCATGTTGATGTTGCCGCTGAACTCCTCGCACTCCTGCCCCGACCAGCCGAACCAGATGCCGCCATGTTTCTTGAGCGCCGCGTTGAGCGCGCCCGCCAATCCTCCCTGAGCACCGGCCGCCCCTCGAGCTTTGGGAACGGCGACGCGATTCGAGATGACGACGAGACGACTTATCGCACTTCACTCCACGGTTTGGACAAAAGGCCGGCGCAGTTGATTATCCCTACAAGCGAGTAGGTCTGGGGGAAGTTCCCCCACAGTTCGCCGGTGTCGAAATCGAGGTCTTCGGAGAGCATTCCCGAGGCCGTGCGGTGCGACAGCATCGTCTCGAACAGGCCGCGCGCTTCCTCGTCGCGACCGGCCATGTGGAGCGCTTCGATCAACCAGAACGTGCAGACGTTGAAGGCGGTTTCTGGCAGGCCGAAGTCGTCCTCGCTGGCGTAGCGAAGCATGTGCTCACCACGGCGGAGCGCCGTCTCGATGGCGGCGAAGGTGGTCTTGAAGCGCGGGTCGTCGGGCCGCAGGAAGCGCAGTTCGACCATCTGCAGCAGGCTCGCGTCGAGGTAGTCGCTCTGAAAGCTGGCGCCGTAGTGCCCGCCCTCTTCGCTCTCGACCCAGGACTCGCGCTCGATCCGGTCGCGTATTGCGTCCGCCCGCTCGCGCCAGAGCTTGCGCCGGTCTTCCCGGCCGAGATGCGCCGCGACGTTGGCCAGGCGGTCGCAGGCGGCCCAGCACATGACGGCGGAGTAGGTGTGGACCTCCTGCCGGGTGCGGAACTCCCACAGCCCGGCATCCGGCTGGTCGTGCATCTTCCACGCCATCTCGCCTACTTTCTCCAAGCTGGCGAAGTCGTGCTCGTCGGCCATGCGCAGCAGCCGCCGGTCGAAGAAGGCCTGGGCCGTCGGCATGACGATCTGGCCATAGCAGTCGTGCTGGACCTGAAAGTAGGCCGCGTTGCCGATCCGCACCGGGCCCATCTCGCGGTAGCCGGCCAGCTGCGCCGCAGTGCTCTCGTCGAGCACAGTGTCGCCCATCACCGAGTAGAGCGGTTGAATCTGACCGCCCTGCGCCGAATCGACGATATTGCGCAGGTAGGACAGATATTTCTCCAGCACGTCGAGCGCACCGATCCGATTGAGAGCCTGGACGGTGAAGTACGAATCGCGAATCCAGCAGAAGCGGTAGTCCCAGTTGCGCTCGCTGTGCGGCGCTTCGGGTATCGAGGTGGTCAGCGCAGCGACGATCGCGCCGGTTTCCTCGTGCTGGCACAGCTTGAGGGCAATCGCGCAGCGGATGACTTCGTCCTGCCACTCGAGCGGAATGTGCAAGCCCCGCACCCACAGGGTCCAGTATTTGCGCGTCAGCTCGTCCATCTGCCGCAGCTCGGCGCGCAGGTTGCCCGAGAACGGCTCGTCCGGGCCGAGGAAGAAGTGCTGATCGCTCTCGACTCGGTAGGTGCGGCCGGAAAGAACATAGCCCACCGGCGCATCGGTGCTCATCCGCATGGCCTGCCCGCCCACGAGATAGCGGATGTGATTGGTGCCGTTGGTGGTCTCGGCGAGCTGCGCGCCGTAGTCCCGCGTCGGGCGCAGCACGACCTTCATCCGGGGCGTACCCGCGACCGGATGGACGATGCGGACGTAGGCCACCGGGCGATACATGCGACCTGAGCGCTCGAAGCGCGGACAGAAATCGCGGATCTCGACCGCGCTGCCATCCTCCGCCTCAAGCCGGGTAACGAGGATCGGCGTGTTGCGCTCGTAATACTGCGTGGCGGCGACTTGCCCCTCAAGCTCGAAACGCCAGACGCCGCGGTCCTGCTCGTTGCCGTTCAGCAACGAACAGAACACCGGATCGCCATCGACGCGGGGCACGCAACCCCAGACGAGCGCGCCCTTGGTGTCGATCAGGCCGCTGACCTGGCAGTTTCCGATGGGCCAGAGTTCGAGCGAGGCTTGGTTCGGATCGGTCACAGGCTCAACCATTCATAGACGGCGGAAACGTGAGGAAGGCGATAGCGTGCCGTAGTCGGCGTGCGGTCGCCAACGAGGATGCCGAAGCCGCCGGCTTCCTCGCAGGCCACCATGCCGTCCTCGTCGGTCACGTCGTCGCCGATGAATACCGGCAGCGCGCCGGCGAAAGGCCGCAGCGCGAGGAAGGCGCGGACCGCCCCGCCCTTGTTGGCACCGGTCTGCGTCAGCTCGACCACGCCCTTACCCGGCTTGATGGCCAGCTCGAAGCGCGCGGCGACCTCGTCTGCCAGCGCCCGGGCAAGGTCTGCGCGTTCCGGGTGCGTGCGGTAATGGAGCGCCGCGCCGTGGGGCTTCGCCTCCAGCATCAGCCCGAACTCGCGCGCGCCGGTGCGCAAGGCATCGAGAGCCTCGGGCGCGATCGCGAGAGCGGGTTCTCCCAGCGCCATTCCCGCGGCGTCCCGGCGCGCAGCGCCGTGGGAGCCGGCGCAGGCAATGCCGTCGATCGGGCAGTGTCCGCCGAGGTCTTCCAGCGAACGGCCCGAAATCAGCGCAAGCCGCCCGCTGAGCCGCTCCGCCAAAGCGCGCAACCGGCTGCCGAGGTCGGGCGGCACTACGATCGCGCCGGGCGTATGCGCCAGGTCCACCAGAGTGCCGTCGAAGTCGAGAAACAGCGCGATCTCGCGCGCGTCCGCCAGCCGATCGAGCGGGGGCGGCGGAGGAAGGTCGATCACATCGCTCATCCGCGCTGCCTCTTACCGGCGCGGCGCGTGAGGTCAAACGCGAATACGATTTCCCGAGGGTGCGACCGTGGCGCTGCGGCAGGGCGTTGGCACGCGGGGGCGTGGAGCGGTTTTCTGCACAATCTCCACCACCCCGCGAATGCTGAGATGGCGATCCCCGCTTTCGCGTGCCTCGCCTATGCGGACGACGACAGCATTCGCCGCCGCAAGCTCGCCTCCTCTGCCACGAGCCGGCTGCCGCCGAGTTCGGCCTCTCGCCAGATGGCGTCGGCGCTTGCCGGACCGTGGGCCGCGACCGCCCTCGCCTCGAAGCAGGCGAGGCGGAGCCGGTCGCTGGGGTGGCTCCTGCCGAACCGTTCGGCGAGGTCCAATGCTTCGGCTCCACCTAGGCCGACAGCGAGGCGCAGAAACACTTCTGTCGAGGTCGGGTTGAGCACGCCCGTCACCGTGTCCGCCTCGACATCGAAGCCGTACTGATCGAACCAGCCCGCGGCGGGATCCGCGGCAACGACGTTGAGCGAGACGGATAGGCTTTCGGGCGGCAACTGGCGGTGAACGTCGCGGTGTGCGCGGTAGTGCATCAGCTTGCCGGGGCCGAGCGCGCTGCGCTCGACGAAATGCAGGCCCGCCCTCTCCCCGTGCCGCCCCGCAACCGCCTCGTAGTCGTACTCGTAGTAATCGCTGCGATAACCGGGGCCGAAGTAGCCGACGGTCAGGAAATCAAAATTGTGGTCGTGCGGGATTCCGTAGACGAAGCTGCGCCCGCCACTCGTGCGGAAAGCGTGATCGCGCTCCGACGGCCACACGTTCGCACGCAGAAAGAAGCCGTTCCGCATGCCCGAAAGAACGATGGCCTGCGGTCCGTAGGCACTTTCCGTCGCCTCACCGGCGTAACCTGCCGTGAGCTGCGCTGTGATATGATCCCCGAGAAAAGAGGCATTGTTGCCCAGGCGCTGGAGCCATCGGGCCGCATGCAGCAAGCTGTCCTCCTCACGCGGATCGAAGCCTGCGGCATCGATCGCATGGACGGCCTCCCTGAGCGAGCAGGAGGCAAGATCCTCCCCTTCGATCAGGCGAGGCACGGTTCGCGCTCCACGCCTGCGAGTTGCGGATATTGGGCGAGGAGGTCGCGTCGCAATGCCCGCGCGGGTCCGTGCAGCGGATCGGCTCCGTCGCGCGCCAGGCGCGACAGCTCCCGAAAGCCCACCGCGCTGTCGAGCGCCAGGCATTCGCGCAGCGCTTGCCAACGCAGGCTCTCACTGCCCGCCAGGGTCAGGCTAGCGATCGCAGGCGCCGCATCGCGGCGCTGCATCGCGCCGAGCACCGCCAGCATCAGCTCCTGCCGGCTCTCGTGGCACTCCCCTGCCGCCCGGTGCAGCAGTGCCCCGTCGGCGAGACAGTATTCCACGCTCGGCAGCGGCTTGGCCGCCGGACGCGACAGTCGCAGCATGATCAGCCGGCCCTCGACCCGATCGACAAGCTTTGTCTCATGCAATCCGGCAAAGGAGAGGCAGGAGCCGGCAGCGATGCGGATGCTGCTGCAGGCCAGCTCCGCCTTGTCCGGACCGCCGCCCGTGACCGTCACGCGCCGCGCCTGCGCCATGCCCGCCAGGCAGATCTCATACCGCTCCCCATCGGTGAAACAGACCGAATCCGGTGCGGGCCCGCTCTTAGGCGGAGCGTACTGCAGCAGTGAGAGCGTCGCCCTGCCCGACTGCGCGAGCTGGAGCACGGCGAGACCGTCGGCGTACTGATGCCGGAACGGGACATGGCCGAGCGGGTTCTCGCGCAGGCTCCCGATCATCGCGCCCATCAGCCGCCCCATGAGACTGTGCGCGGCGCCGATCTCCGATACGAGTGCCGCGAGCGGTGCGCAGTCGGCCAGCGCCGCGCCCTCTCCGTAGCGCTCGAGCGCCTGCAACACCGTCGCCGTGCCGGGCTCCGCCAGCCAGGCGGCCTTGACGCGCTCGAGCCGCGCCTGCGCCTCGCGCTGCAGAGCGCCGTCGCTCCGCAGCGCCGCGATTGCCGGATCGATCCGCACCCGCGCGCCCTCAGAAGAGCCCCAGCGTCGGCTCCGAGACGGTCTCGTAGAGATAGACCATGATGATCACCACGCGGTCGTCGGAGGCGGCCGTAGCCGCGTCGGACAGGCTGCCGAACATACCCGCGGCTTTGTCCAGCGCCGGCAGCGACGAAAGGTCGATCTTCGGAAAATTCACAGTGGCATCCCCTCATGGCGCGGGCGCAGTTTCGCCCGCGGCGACGGGATGGCGCACCGCCGCGGCTGCGGGAAATTAGAACATTGAAATGCGGCGCCGCTGCCGTAGAGCGCTGCCATGGCCAGCGACCTGCCGCCCTTCGATCCCGCCTCCGCAGCCGCCTTCATGCTGCAACACGGCCACCCCGGATGGCTCGGCATGCGCTACGTCGCGCACGGCGCGGACTGGGTGGAACTCGCTCTTCCCTGGCGCGAGGATCTGGTGGGGGAGACCGGCAGCGGCATCCTCGCCACCGGGCCGATCGTCAGCCTGATGGACATGGCCTCCGGC